>VGOB01000038.1 GCA_016865935.1 Chloroflexota bacterium
GCCGCGCGTGTGACATCCGAGTTCGAATCAGATATAATGGCCGTGCTCATCCGCAGCTCCTGTGAACCAAGGTTGGTTGTGCTTCCTTGATTTTACAAGAGGCGGATGAGTCTGTCTAATCAGCCCCAGCGGCACGCCAAGCCGGAATTGCTTTTGGGATATGTGCCTAGAGCAAATGGTAGACGAACGGACGCGCGAACTGCGTGCCGCGCAGGAACAACTCTTGCGCCAAGAACGTTTGACGATGCTGGGGCAAATCGCCGGAGGCATCGGACACGAACTCCGCAGTCCGCTCGGCGCGATCAGCAACGCGATCTATCTGTTGCGCCAGACGATTGCCGCGCCGGACGCCGAGACGCGCGAAATGCTCGATCTGCTTGGGCGGCAAGTGGATGCCTCCAACCGCGTCCTCACGAGTCTCTTGTCGTTCGCGCGCCCGCAACCGCCCGCGCGTCGTCCCACCGATGTCGTCGCGGTGATTGACGCCGCGCTCGCGCAAGCCGCGCTGCCGGACACCATCGTCGTCCAGCGCGAGTTCGCCGACGCGTTGCCAGAGTTGAGCGCGGATTCCGATCAACTGCAAATCGTCTTCAGCAATTTGATTCGCAACGCCGCGCAAGCGATGCCGGAGGGCGGGACGTTGACGATTAGCGGTCAGCGGTCAGCGGTCAGCGGTCAGCCACCCACAATTGAAATTCGCGTTCGCGATACCGGCGGCGGCATCGCGCCGGAGATCGCGGAGAAAATTTTCCAACCGATGTTCACGACCAAATCGCGCGGGTTGGGTTTGGGCTTGGCGTTGTGCAAAATGATCGTGGAGGCGCACGACGGCGTGATCGCGGTCAAGAGCATCGTCGGTCAGGGAACGACGTTTGTTATCACGTTGCCACTTGGCACGTATCATCTCAATAACTTGGGGTAAACTTACACTCAACCTCGTTTTTCTCGCATGAAAATGGTCACGCGAGCCACTTTCCCCTGAATTATTGAGAAGATACCTTGGCACAATGTAGGACGAATTTCCAAACTGATGTTACGCATTGTCATTTCGAGACGCTTCGCGCATACCGCGCGGCGGTATGTTTGCAACCAGAAACTGTGCGCGCGTGTTCGTAGTGGGCGATTCATCGCCGCTCCGTGCGCTGAAGCGCATACTACGAACGCCAAGTTTCTGGGTAGCGAAGCGAGAAATCTTGGGTTGCGCAGAGATTTCTCCTCGCTCCGCTCGTCGAAATGACACGAGTGCGGGTCAGTTCCAAATTTGTCCTACAACGCGGGGGGACAAAATGGACGAATCGAATCGCGAACCAATGCGCGTTTTGATCGTGGACGACGACGCGGATTTGGCGCGCAGCACCGCGCTCATTCTCAAGTGCAAGGGCTTTACTACCAGCATCGCCACCAGTGGCTTGGTAGCGCTCCACCAAGCCGAACAGCAATCGTTCGATGTGGTGTTGCTCGATATTCGAATGCCCGGAATGGACGGCGTCGAAACGTACCAGCGGCTCAAAACGATTCAACCCGATCTCATCGCGATTATGATGACTGGCTTTGCGTTGGAAGAGCGCGTGCAAGCATCACTGCGCGAAGGTGCGCTGACTGTTTTCACCAAGCCCTTGGCTCTGGATCATTTGCTCCAGTTGCTGGAGGACGCCATCGCTCACCGGCGCGCGCTCGCGCTCGTCGTGGACGATTATCCGGATACGTGCGTGATGCTGGACGCGCTGCTCAAGCGAAAGGGTTATCGCGTCGCGCGCGCGGAAACCGGCGAACAGGCGATTGCGCGCATCAAGGAACGCCAGCCCGACATCGTTTTCCTCGACCTCAAATTGCCGACGATTGACGGCTTGCAAACGTTCCAGCACATTCGCCAAATCGCTCCTCTTGTGACAATCGTGATGATGACCGGCTATCGCGACGAGATGAACGCGCTTGTCGAAACCGCGTTGCGCGCCAGCGCGTTCGCTTGCCTCTACAAACCATTCAGCGCAGACCAAGTGTTGACTGTGTTGGACGCGGTCAAGGCAAGGATGAAGGATGAAAGACGACTGCTGACTGCTGACCGCTGATTGCTGACCGCTATCCGAGGAAATAGATGAACTCTCACCCAACCGTTCTCATCGTAGACGACGACGAGGGAATTCGCCGCACGCTCGAAATGATTTTGGCGAAAAAGAATTATCGCGCGTTCACCGCGCCGGACGGCAAAACTGCGCTGACTTTGGCGCGCCAGCACGAATTCGATCTCGCGCTGTTGGATATTCGCCTGCCGGATGTTTCCGGCGCGGATTTGCTGGCGCAACTCAAAGCGCTCCAGCCGGATCTGGAAGCGTTGATCATCACCGGCAACGCGACGCTGGAGAGCGCGATCCAAGCACTGGCGAATGGCGCGTATCATTATTTTATCAAACCGCTCAATCCCGACGAGTTACTCATCGCGTTGGAACACGCGCTGGACAAACGACGCCTCGTCATCGAGAATCGCGCGCTGCTCGCGTCACTCCAAAGCATTTTTCGCGCCGCGCCGACCGGCATCGGCGTGGTTGCCAACCGCGTGCTGTTGCAAGTCAATGATCGGATTTGCGAGATGACCGGTTACGCGCGCGAAGAACTCGTCGGGCAAAGCGCGCGGATACTTTATCCCACTGCGGAGGATTTCGAGTACGTCGGAACGGAAAAATACCGGCAGATTCGCGAACACGGCATCGGCACGGTCGAAACGCGCTGGCGGCGCAAAGACGGCGCAGTGTTGGACGTGTTGCTCAGTTCCGTCCCGCTCGATCCGGGCGATCTTGCCAAAGGCGTTACCTTCACCGCGCTCGACATCACCGAACGCAAGCGCGCGGCAGAAGCGTTGCGCGAATCGCACGATCGTTTGCTTGCCGTGCTGGATAGTATCGAAGGAGATATTTACGTTGCCGATCTGCAGACGTACGAAATCCTGTTTGTGAACCAACATATGCGCAGTAGTTTCGGCGGCGATCTCGTGGGGCAGGTCTGCTGGAAAGTGTTTCGCAATGAAACGCAACGTTGTCCGCATTGCACGAATGATCGCTTGGTGGACGCGGCGGGCAATCCGACCGGCGTTATTGTGTGGGAAGGACAAAACCCGCTCACGCAACGCTGGTACACTAACTATGATCGCGCGATTCGCTGGCTGGACGGGCGGCTGGTGCGCGTCCAGATTGCGACCGACATCACCGACCGCAAGCGCGCGGAAGAAGAATTGCGCGAAAATGAAATCAAGTACCGCACCCAATTTGAAGCTTCTATGGATGCGATCTTCGTCGAGACGCTCGAAGGTAAAGTGCTCGATTGCAACGACGCGGCATGCAAGATGCTGGGCTATTCCAAAGCCGAATTGACCGCGCTCACCGTCGCCGATCTCGTTCCAGAGCAAGTGGCGCAGACCTTGCCCGCCGTGATCACGGAAGAACTGACCACGGGCGGTGTCTTGATTGAAGCATTCAACAAACGGAAAAACGGCAAAGTCTTTCCGTGTGAAGTCAGTACGCGCTTCGTCACGATCGGCGGCGAACCTCGCGTCATCGCCTATGTCCGTGACATCACCGACCGCAAGCGCGCGGAAGAAGAATTGCGCGAGAGCGAACGCCGTCTGGCGGTGCTGATGAGCCATTTGCCAGGAATGGCTTATCGTTGCGCAAATGATCCGGACTGGACGATGGAATTCGTCAGCGAAGGTTGCCTTACTCTAACCGGTTACTCCGCTGTTGATCTGACCCGCAATGCCAAAATTTCGTACGCTCAAGTGATCCACCCGGAAGATCGCGCGGCGGTGTGGCGTGGCGTACAAACCGCACTGGAAGAAAAACGCGCGTATCAGCTGACGTACCGCATCGTCGCCGCCGATGGCAAAACAAAATGGGTGTGGGAGCAAGGAAGCGGCGTCTTTACGGAAGACGGAACACTCGTTGCGTTAGAAGGTTTTATCGCTGACATTACCGAACGCAAGCGCGCGGAAGAAGAATTGCGCGCCGCCGAAGCTAGCTACCGCACGCTCTTTGAAAACGTACCGGACGGCGTCTACCGCAGTACGCTCGACGGAAAATTTCTCGCCGTCAATCCCGCGCTCGTCCAAATTTTCGGTTACGCGTCCACCGAAGAATTGCTGATGGCAGACATTCCGCGCGATTTGTTCTTCCAACCCGAAACGCGTCAAGCGTGGATCGAAGAAATTTTGCAAAAAGGCGAACTGCGTAACGTCGAGATGACGATCAAGCGCAAAGATGGTCAGCCCATCGTCGTGCTGGACAATTGCCGCGTGATCCGTGACGCGCAAGGCAACGCGCTGTTTCTGGAGGGAACGCTCACGGACATTACGGGATACAGACAACGCGAACGCGAGATCCAAGCCGTCGCCGCCGTCAGCGCGGCGTTGCGCGCTGCCACGACGCGCGCTGAGATGTTGCCGATCATCCTGGACCAAGTCCAGTCCTTTTTGAACTCGGACGCGCTATCGCTCAACACGCGCGATCCGTTGACCGGCGAGACCGTGATCGAACTGGCGCGCGGCGCGTGGGCAAGCGCGACCGGCACGCGGATCCCCGCGCATCAAGGCATCGCCGCGCGCGTAATGGACTCGCGGCAACCTTACCTCACAAACGATCTGCAGAACGATCCCTTGTTCTACTGGAAAAACCTGATCGGCGATTTGCGCGGCTATGTCGGGATGCCGTTGATCGTCCAAGATCGCGCCGTCGGAATACTTTCGATTGGATGTCATTATGCCATCGCGCCGGAACAAGTGAACGTGCTGAAAGCGATTGCCGATATTGTCGCGAGCGCGTTGCATCGCGCTGCCTTGCACGAGAAAACGGAACAACGCTTGCAACATCTCGTCGCGCTTCGCACGGTTGATCAAACGATCAACGCTAGTCTCGATCTGCGCTTTACGCTCACCGTTCTGCTCGAACAAGTGATCGCGCAATTGCATGTGGATGCCGCCGACGTATTGTTGTACGATTCCGCGCTCCGCACGCTCGGCTACGCCGCCGGACGCGGTTTTCGCACCCAGGAGATCGAGCGGCTCACGCTCCGGCTGGGCGAAGGGTACGCGGGCAAGGTCGCGCTGGAACACCGCACGCTGACGATTCGCAACCTGGCGGCGCGCGAACCTGGACGCGCATCAATCCTGGCAGGCGAAGGATTTGTGGCGTACTGCGGTGTGCCGCTGATCGCCAAAGGACAACTCACCGGCGTCTTGGAAGTGTTTCATCGCGCGCCCTTCATCGCCGATCCCGAGTGGCTGGACTTGCTGGAGATGCTGGCGGGGCAAGCCGCCATCGCGATTGATAACGCGCGCCTGTTCGAAGAACTCGAGCGGTCGAGCGCGCGCCTGGTTCAATCGTACGATGCGACGATTGAGGGCTGGTCGCGCGCGCTCGAACTGCGCGATCGGGAGACGGAAGGTCACACGCAGCGCGTCGCGCAGTTGACCGAACAGTTGGCGCGCGCAGTCGGCATCGGCGAAGCCGAACTGATTCATCTGCGACGCGGCGCGCTCTTGCACGACATCGGCAAGATCGCGGTGCCGGATCACATTTTGCTCAAACCGGCTGAATTGACGGATGACGAGTGGGTGATTATGCGGCGGCATCCGGAATTTGCGTTCAATCTGCTCAAGCCGATTCCGTACCTCCAACCCGCGCTGGACATTCCGCACTATCATCACGAAAAATGGGACGGCACCGGTTATCCGCGCGGCTTGCAAGGTGAGGCGATTCCGCTTCCCGCGCGCGTCTTTGCCTTGGTGGACGTGTGGGACGCGCTGCGCTCGGATCGCCCGTACCGTCCGGCGTGGAACGACGCGCGCGCGCGCGAACATTTGCGCCAGCAAGCCGGCAAGCATTTCGATCCGAACCTGGTGGAACGCTTTCTGAAATTGGTGGGGTGAGCAGGGCTGGCGCCAACCGACCTAACCCCCAGCCCCTTTCCTCGGAGGAAAGGGGGCGGGGGGATAGGTCGGACGCGACTTGGTGAGCGGAGCCGATTGACAAATTCCCTCTAGTTCGCTATATTTCCATTTGCAACTAGTTGCAAACAGGAGTATCTGTGCATCACACTGAATTTCTCGACGATTTGCGGCAAGCCGGGCATCGTCTTACGCCGCAGCGCGAAATGATCTTGCAAGTCATTTGCGAAAGCGACGGGCATCTGACGGCTGACGAAATCAGCGCGCGCGTTCGCAAACGCTATTCGTACCTCAACAAGTCGGCGGTTTATCGCGCGCTGGAATTGTTCGTGCGGCTCGGCTTGGTCAACCCCACCGATTTTGGGCAAGGGCGCGTGACGTATGAAATGCATCGCGATCCGCATCATCATCACCTGGTTTGTCGTCGCTGCGGCAAGATGACGCAGGCGGATGCCGACCTGTTTGCGCCGGTCGAAAAAAAGTTGCGCGACGAGTACGCGTTTTTGCCCGCGCTCGATCATTTTGCGATTTTTGGTTTGTGCCAGAAATGCCAGAGGTCAGGGGCAGAGCGCAAAGGTCGGAGATCAGGGGTCAGAGGGTCAGGGGCAGAAGTCAAAAAGGTCTATCGCTGATTGCTGAATGCTGACCGCTAATCTTCACAAGGAGAAGGAATGACCACCACCATTGCGGTTGCCGGCAAGGGCGGCACCGGCAAAACGACCCTATCGGGTTTGCTCACGCGATACTTGATCGAACGTCAGCGCGGCAAGGTTCTGGCGATTGACGCCGACCCGAGCAGCAATTTGCATCTTGTCTTAGGATTGGCGCTGACGAAAACCGTCGGCGATATTCGCGAAGACGCGCGCGATAAAGTTCCGGCAGGAATGGCGCGCCAGGACTGGCTCGATTACGCGATTCGCACCTCCATCGAAGAAGGCGACGCGTTCGATCTGCTGGCGATGGGACGCCCGGAAGGACAGGGTTGCTATTGCGCGGCGAATCACTTGCTCCGCAACATCGTAGACGGAATTTGCAAGGCGTACGATTTCGTCGTGATGGACAACGAAGCCGGGATGGAACATCTCAGCCGCCGCACGACGCGCGACGTGGATCACTTGTTGCTCGTCAGCGATGCGAGTATGCGCGGACTGGCGGCGGCGGAAGCGATGCTGGCGTTGAGCAAAGAGCTGGAAATCAACGTTCGCCAAACGCACCTCATCGTCAATCGCGTCGTCGGCGATTTGCCGCCCGCGTGGAACGACAAGATCGCGCGGATGAACGTTCCGTTGCTCGCGCAAATTCCGTACGATCCGCAGCTCGTCGAATTCGATAGCGGCGGACGGCCCCTGGTCGAATTACCCGGCGACGCGTTGATCAGTCGCGCGGTCAATCAGATCGCGCACAAGTTGTTGGCTTAACTTTGTCATTGCGAGGAGCGTTTTTCGCGACGAAGCAATCTCTAAATCGCGCACGTCGGGGATTGCTTCGCCGCTACGCGGCTCGCAATGACAGATCGAGGAGATACAATGAAACTTGCGATTTCCGGCAAGGGGGGCGTCGGCAAAACGACGCTCACCAGTTTGCTGGCATATACGTTCGTCAACCAAAATTTCAACGTGCTGGCGATTGACGCCGATCCGTCGCCCTGTCTGGGTGACGCGCTCGGTTTTCCGCGCGAGTTGATCCAGGGTCTCACGCCGATTGCAGAGATGGGCGATCTGATCGCCGAACGCACGGGCGCAAAACCAGGAACGTTCGGCGGCATTTTCAAAATGAATCCGCGCGTGGACGACATCCCGGATCGGTTTTCGGCGACGCATCGCGGCATCAGACTGCTCGAACTGGGCGCGGTGAAAATGGGCGGCGCGGGTTGCATTTGCGCGGAGAGCGTCTTGCTCAAGCAACTCGTCACGATCATTTTGTTGCAACGCAACGAAGTCGTGCTGATGGATCTGTACGCCGGAGTGGAACACCTGGGACGCGCGACCTCGGATATGGTGGACGCGTTGCTCATCGTCGCGGAGCCGACCGCGCGCTCGCTGGGCACCGCCGCGCAGATCAAGCAACTCGCGACCGACATCAAGATTCCACAATTGTATCTCGTCGGCAGTAAAATCGCCAGTCCAGCCGATCGCGATTTCATCGCGGAGAATTCGCCGGGCTTGCCGGTGATCGGATTCCTCTCCGCCGATCCGGCGGTGTTGCGCGCGGATCGCGAACGCGCGCCGGTGTACGATCTCTCGCCGACCTTGGTGACTGAGACGAAAGCGATTGTGGACGCGCTGCAATCAGACGCGCGCTAGGCGAAGCGCAAAGTTTGCCGCTCAGGAGTCCCGATGTCAGAACGCACGCGCGATTTATTGGTGCGCGGCATTGCCGCCGCCAAAGCCAATTCTAAAGACGAGGCGCGTTTTTATTTGCGCTGGGTCTTGGACGCGCCGGACGCCGAAACGGATCACATCATCGAAGCGTGGCGCGCGCTGGCGCAAGTCAGCGATGATCCGAAAGAAAAACGCGAATGTCTGGAGCACGTTCTCGCGCGCACGCCCGCCGATCCGGAAGCGCGGCGCGAACTGGCGGTGCTCGATGGACATTTGCAATCCGCCGACATCGTCAATCCCGCGCGCTTGCCGGTTGCGGGGGCGCAACCCGTCGCGCCGACGCGGCGTTACGTCTGTACGCAATGCGGCGGCGCGATGGCATTCACGCCGGAGGGCAACGCGCTGACGTGCGAGTACTGCGGACAGCATCAGTGGCTGGGTGATCTGAACGGCGACGACGCGATCCTGGTGGAACAAAATCTGATCGCCGCGCTGGCAACAGCCAAGGGGCATAGCAAGCCCACTGCGACGCGCGCGATCCAATGTCAAGGGTGCGGCGCGTCGTTCGTTCTGGCGCCGCACACGCTCGCGGCGAATTGCGCGTACTGCGGCGCGGCGTACGTCGTCGAGCGGATCGAAACGCGCGAACTGATCGAACCGGACGGCGTCGTGCCGTTCGCGCTCAATCGCGATCAGGCGCTCCGCGCGTTGCTCGGTTGGTTTCGCGCGGAAAAACTGAGTTTGCGCGGCAATCCGGTCCCGCCGCGCGGCGTGTATCTGCCGGTCTGGACGTTCGATCTGGCGGGCGAAATCGGGTGGACGTGTCTGCAAGAGGAAAACGAGGTGTGGCGTGCGGCGTCCGGCAGTCGCGTCGTCTACGAAAACGATCTGTGCGTCGCGGCGAGTCACTCGCTGAGCGCGCCGCTGCTCGCGGCGATCAACACCTTCCCGCTCGATGCGCTCGCGCCGTACGACGCGCGCTATTTGGTGGACTGGGCGGCGGAAACGTACACGATCGCGGTCAGCGACGCGTCGCTGGTGGCGCGCTGGCGCGTGTTCGAGCGCGAGAAAAAAGCGATTCGGAATACGATGCTGAGACGCTACAAAGATTTGCAAGTGAGCAGCGCGCGCTTGACGGTCGAATCGTACAAATTGATCTTGGCGCCGGTCTGGATCGCGCATTATCGGATGCAGGGCAAGCAGTACGCGATCGTCATCAACGGGCGCACGGGGGAGGTGCGCGCGGAAAAGCGCGCGCGCGGCGTTCGGAAATTCCTGGGTTGGCTGGGCAACGCGTAACGATGGATCGTCGCGCGATCGCGCTTTTCATTTTCGTTCCGTTCTGCAAAATCAAATGCACGTACTGCGATTTCAACGCGTACGCGCATTTGTCGCGTTGGATGGGATCGTATGCGGACGCGGTCGTCAAGGAAATTGACAATTGTCAATTGTCAATTGTCAATTTTTTCGCGCGGAGTGTTTATTTCGGTGGCGGGACACCGTCGTTGATGCCGGTCGCGTCCATCGAAAAAATTTTGTCTGCCTTCCAACCTCTAATCTCCAATCCTCCCATCTCTCATCTCGAAATTACGCTCGAAGCGAATCCGGGCGATATTGACGAAGCGAAACTGCGCGCGCTACATTCACTCGGCGTCAATCGGTTGAGCATCGGCGCGCAGGCGTTTGACGATGCCGCGCTGCGGCGCTTGAATCGCGGTCATACGGTCGCCGATACGTTGGCGACATTCGATCACGCGCGGCGCGCCGGATTCGACAACATCAGTCTCGATCTCATTTACGGCTTGCCGCTTCAAACATTGGACGATTGGCGCGCGTCGTTGGAACGCGCGTGCGCGCTCGCGCCCGAACATTTGTCGTTGTACGCGCTCAAGGTGGAGCCGGGCACCGGGCTGGCGCATCAAATCGCGCGCGGCAAGTATCCTGCGCCGGATGACGATCTGGCGGCGACGATGTACGAGACGGCGGAAGAAATGTTGGACGCGGCGGGGTACGCGCAGTACGAGATTTCGAATTGGGCTGTTGGCAGTCAGCGGTCAGCGGTCAGCGGTCAGCGATTAGATTCGCAATTCGCAATTCGCAATTTCCAATCTCAACACAACTTGACCTACTGGCGCAACGAGCCGTACCTTGGTTTTGGCGCGGGCGCGCACTCGTCGTTGGGCGGTGAGCGTTTTTGGAATGTCGCGTCGCCGGTGGAGTACATTCAACGCGTCGCGCGTGGCGAGAGCGCGGTGGCGGGACGCGAAACGATCGCGCGCGAATTGGAAATGGCGGAGACGCTGATCCTGGGACTGCGCTTGAACGCCGGCGTTGCGTTTGCCGATTTTCGCGCGCGTTTTGGCGAGGACGCGCGCGCGCGCTATGCGCGACAGTTGGCGGAGGCGCGCGCGTTGGGCTTGATCGAATTATCGGATGAACGCGTGCGTCTGACGCGGCGCGGGCGGTTGCTCTCGAACGAGGTGTTTTGGCGGTTGTTGCCGTGAGAACGCCCCGAATGAATTCGGGGGCTAGGAAAAATAAGCCCGATGAATCGGGCTGCTATGCGCGCTATCGGCTTGAGCCGATTGCCATCAAGCCGCTGAATCTTGTTCGGCGGTGATGCTTGACGCCAGCGCGAATTTGGGTTATTGTGGAATTGTGCGGAAAGGCGGATGGTGCAATCTATTTTGGTGATACCAGAAAGATCTTCTTTGATTCCCAGGTCGAGATCGTTGAATTCAGGTGGAAGGAAATCGAAACGGGAGGCGGGCGTTCCAATGGCAACCTATCGCGTGGTTTTGCGAATTGATGTGGATGCGGACGACATTATCAAGAGTCGCGGCAAAGAAACGCTCGCGGAACTGAAAAGGGACGGGGGCGATTATTTGTTCGCGCATGTCGAAAACGAGATGGGATGGTTGGAGCAGTCTTTCAGCAACGTGGAAATCGAATCAATTACGCGGCTGCAGGAAAGCAAGTCGGCGTCAAAAAGCGAATCGGTACGAAAGTCGAAGAAATGAGCAAAGTAAAAATCATCCGCAAAAACACTGGGCGAAAACCGAACAAACCGAATCATCCGCGAGCGCGAAAAACGCGCGAGTCGCAGGTTGTCTATGCAACAAGCACATCGCGCAAGAATTATTCAGAGTGTGCGCTTGGGTCGGGTAGATTCATTCGAGGAGATTGTTTGGATGTGCTGAACGCTCTCCCCGCCGATGAGTTCGTTCTGGCGTTTACGTCGCCGCCTTATCACAACGCGATCAATTATTCGCAGCACGTTGACAAAATCAAGGGACGTGTGGACCATTGGAAGCGCGAGAACGTCTCGTACGATGAGTACAGGCAGTTCCTGACGGATCGTTTCGCGGCATTGATGCGCGTGGTCAAGCCAGGTGGTTACAACGTCGTGAATATTTCGCCCGTTGGATGGAATGGTGAACGAATGGCTTTGCCATTTCACTTTGTGAGTTGGATGGAGCAAATCGGCTGGAAATTCAAAGAGGACATCGTTTGGGAAAAAACGATTGCGCGGGATCGGAGATCGGGCGTTCTTTTGCAGCACCCATATCCAGGATACTATTATCCCAGCCTCGTCTCGGAATATGTTTTCGTCTTCCAAAAGCCAGCCGCAAAAAAAGACCGCGAGAACATCTACTGGAATCGCACGGCTGAAGAAAAAGAACGGAACAAACTTGACTTGAGTAATTTCCAGGGTGAGATGAGCAAGAATGTGTGGAAGATTCGTCCGCTTTCTCCGCAGGAAAATCTACATCCCGCGCCGTTTCCGCTCGAGTTGGCGGAGCGCGTAGTTTCGCTATACTCGTATCAAGGCGACGCGGTCATTGATATTTTTGCGGGGAGTGGTCAAACGGGATTGGCGTGTGAAAAACTTGGACGGCGTCACGTCGGCATTGAGATTCTGAAAGAGTACGTGGATTACGCGGTGAAGCGGATTCAAGCCCACATCGCACAGACCAAAATGTTTTGAGGCGACACAATGAACATTGAAGCAGAAATCGAAAAGATTTCCTATCATCCGCAAATGTGTGATCCGCTTCCTGTTTTTCGGATTGACGATTTCAAATCGGGGCAAGCATTTAGGCGCGGGCGATTCCTCTTGGAGTACGATGAACAAGAGTCTTTTGCAATCAGCTACTGGACAAGCCCTAAACGGACGCGGACGTATCCGTACGGGCGCGTCTATGACACATTGAACGTTGACAATCGCATCACGATTATCCCATTCGTCAAAGACGAAGGCATTGACGGTGACCGGGACTTTCTGCAATGGGATACAGTTTCGCTGATGAGTTTGCTCAAAGTCTATGTCATTCCCGCTTTCTACAAGACTGCCAAGAAATCTTCACGCAATCCGAACAAAATCACCACCCAGGAATTCGACTATGATTATTTGCTTGACCGTTTGAATATGTTTGCGGATTTCAATCAATCGGATGCTGTTCATTGGAATTTGAAAGAGATACAAGAACAGATTGTGCACGTTGCAGAATTGGCAAAACGGCACTATCTGGGAATCTCCAGACGAACAGGTGTTGAACTTCACTCACCCGATGGACTTGACGAACGCATTCAAAGAATGGGAGAAGACATCGCGAGTTACCGCGCTTATTCCCGAACGCAGGCGCAATCTGCTCGCGAACGCGAACGAGTGACGCGGCATGAGCAAGAACGCGTCAGCGGAGATAAGAGCATTATCACGATCAAAAATTTCATCGGCGGATACTACTACTGGACGGTGGACGAGGCATCAATCATCAGAGACAAATTGCTTTTGGTTGAGAAAAAACATAGCCGCAAATCGCGTTTGCCGCACATGGGCGACATCAAGGACGCGTTTTTGAAAATGGTCTTGTTTACAAACCTATCTCGGGTCATGGCGGATGGAAACCACTACACTCCATTTCCAGTGATCGGTTTGACCTCTGATTCGCTCCAAGGTTTCTGTCACAGCGCGATGGATGATTCACAGATTGAAAAATTCTTCAAGCGGAATGCGTTCAGTGACCGCGCACGCACTTTGGTTGGAAGGATTTTTCAAGAGGGTCGTACTAATCATTTCTTTGTCTCCATCTCATCACCCGAAGTTGACGTGCGGCGAGTCCTTGACGCGTGAACCCAACACGATGAACATTACTCCCCTCACCCTTCCCGGCATCCACGTCCGCCTCGAACCGCTCGCGCTGAAACACACGGACGATTTGTTTGCGGCGGCGCAGTTCCCAGAAATCTGGGAATATTTTCTGATGCCGCCGCTGACAACGCGCGAACAGATGTGCGCGTGGATCGAAACGACGCAATCGCAAATCGAAGCGGGGACGCAGATCTGGTTTGCCATCGTCCGGTGCAGCGACAATCGCGCAGTGGGCGTGACGAGTTATATGAACATCGCGCGCCAAGATCGCGGTTTGGAAATCGGCGGAACGTGGCTGACGCCCGACGCGCAGCGCACGCCGATCAACACCGAGTGCAAGTACCTGCTCTTGCGTCACGCGTTCGAAACGCTTGGTTGCGTGCGCGTGCAGCTCAAGACCGACGAACGAAATATTCGCTCGCGCCGCGCGATTGAACGGCTGGGTGCGGTTCAAGAAGGCATCCTGCGAAAATATCAAATTCGCTATGATGGTTATCAACGCAACACGGTGATGTACAGCATTGTGGATACGGAATGGCAAGCGGTGAAAGCGCGGCTGGAAGAGTTTCTAAAATCTTGACGGAAGACGGATGACCGAGGACGGAACAAGTTGTTCGTCATCCGTCGTCGGTCTTCGGTCAGGGGTTGAAAATGTTCAAAAAAGTTCTCGTCGCGAATCGGGGAGAAATTGCGGTGCGCGTGCTGCGCGCGTGCCGCGAGCTGGGTCTGCGAACTGTCGCGGTGTACTCCGAAGTGGATCGCAACGCGCTGCACGTGCGCTACGCCGACGAAGCGTACTGCATCGGTCCGGCGTCCGCGCGCGAATCGTATCTGCGGATTGATCGCGTCATTGACGTCGCGATTCGCGCGAAGGCGGAAGCGATTCATCCTGGCTACGGCTTTCTCGCGGAGAACGACGATTTTGCGCGCGCGTGCGTTGAGGCGGGTATCGTCTTCATCGGTCCTCCGCCTGCGGCGATGCAAGCGATGGGCGACAAGATTCAGGCGCGGCGCACCGTCTCGAAGCAGGGTGTGCCCGTCGTTCCGGGGACGTACGATCCATTGCGCGACGACGAAATGATCGCGGCGGCAACTCAGGTCGGCTTTCCGTTGTTCGTCAAAGCGTCGGCGGGCGGCGGCGGCAAAGGGATGCGGCGCGTCGAAAAAATCGAAGAGTTGGCGAACGCGATCACGCGCGCGCGCAGCGAAGCCGAGTCGGCGTTCGGCGATGGCACGGTGTACCTGGAACGCATCGTCAAGCCCGCGCGCCATATCGAGTTTCAGATTCTCGCGGACGCGCGCGGCAACGTCATTCATCTCGGCGAGCGCGAATGTTCGATTCAGCGGCGGCATCAAAAAATGGTCGAAGAATCGCCGTCCATCGCGCTCGACGAAAAATTGCGCGAGCAGATGGGCAAGGCAGCGGTCGCAGCGGCAAGGTCGGCGGGGTACGTCAACGCGGGAACGATTGAATTTCTGCTCGACAAGGATCGCAATTTCTATTTTCTCGAAATGAACACGCGCTTGCAGGTCGAGCATCCCGTGACGGAACTTGTAACGGGCATTGACATTGTGAAAGAACAACTGCGGATCGCGTCGGGTCGTCCGCTGAGCCATCAACAAAAAGATGTGCAGCAGCGCGGTTGGTCAATCGAATGTCGCATCACCGCCGAAGATGCGTACAACGGCTTTCTGCCTTCGACGGGAAAAATCATCAGTCTGCACGAACCGACGGGACCTGGGGTGCGACTCGAAAGCGCGTTGTTCGAAGGATTCGAGGTGTCGTTGTATTACGATCCGCTCATCGCGAAATTGTGCGTGTGGGGACAAGATCGCGCGACCGCGATTATGCGGATGAAGCGCGCGCTCGGCGAGTACAAAATCCTGGGTGTGTCCACCTCCATTCCATTTCATCAAAAACTTTTCCAAAGCACGAGTTTCATCGGCGGCACGATTGACACCAGTTTTCTCGACGAACGCTTTTCGATGGAGCAGGGCGGCTCGGATGAGCGCGAGCGCGTTGCCGCGATCATCGCCGCGCTGCTCACACACGATCGGCGCCAGCACGCGCTCAACATTCCACCGCCGACTTCAAGTACGCGCGGCGGATGGAAGCGGTTTGGAAATTGGGAGGGATTAGTTCGATAGTACATAGTTGGGTAGTTGCGTAGTTGAATAGTTGGCTAGTTGCATAGTTGGATAGTTCGTCGTTATCTAGGAACCGACTATTGGACTATCCAACTATCGAACTAGCCAACTATCAAACTACCAAACCACTAAACTAACAAACTATCGAACTATCAAACTATTATGAAATACACTGCGCTCATCAACGACAAAACGTACGAAATCGAAATCGGCGCGAACAATACGGTGGTGGTAAATGGCGAGCCCCACAACATAGATTTTCGCACGATTGACGGCGGCGCGCTGTACTCGTTATTGCTCGACAACGCGTCCTGGGAAGCGCTCGTCGATCGGAACGGCGACGAGTATCGCGTGTTGATCGGCGGCGAACTGAATGTCGTCGTCGTGCAGGACGAGCGCACGCGCAAAATGGCGAAGGCGGAAGGCACACAAGCCGCGCCGACGGGCGAAGCGATCATCAAAGCGCCGATGCCAGGTCTCGTGCGCGGCGTAAACGTGAACGTCGGCGACAATGTCGCGGCGAAGCAGGGTGTCGTGATCCTGGAAGCGATGAAGATGCAAAACGAATTGCGGACGCCGCGCGCGGGCGTCGTCAAGGAAGTGCGCGTGAAAGCGGGCGACAAGGTGGAGCAAGGGCAGGTGCTGGTCGTCGTCAAATAGGCGCGTGGTCGCGTAGTCGGCGTTCGCTGAAACGCCGAATCGCGCGGGAGGATGAGATGGAAACGAAAAGCGAAACGCAACAAATGATACACGAACTAAAGGAACTGCGTGAGCAAGTATACGCGCTGGAAGTGGAACTAAAACAAATGCCAAGTGGGAATCAACGCCCTGAATTTCTCACCGAGCACCCGCATATTATTCGTTTACAGGGCGTGCATGGGGGACGGCCGATCGTGCGCGGCACTGGCGTTAGCGTGCAGACAATCGTCGCGCTGTTCAAGCAGAATGTCAGCCCTGAACAAATCGTCGAGGATTATGACGGAGACTTGACGTTCGCACAGGTTTATGATGCGCTGAGTTATTATTATGACCATCCTGGCGAAATTGATCAATACCTCGAAGAAAATCGCGCGGCACTGGAGCAAGGATGGCAACCGCCCGTCTCTTCATAGCATTGTATTTGGATGCAGATGTCTCGAGGCATCTGGCACGAGCGTTGCGGGAAAAGGGTTTTGACGCGATTTCAGCAAAAGAAATCGGCAATGCTGAATTGAATGATCGCGCGCAACTGGATTACGCGATTGCAGAACATCGCGCCATCTTGACTCACAATGCCCAAGATTTCGTACCTTTGCTGGGTGAGTACTGGCAGGCAGGGAAAGAACATTACGGCGTTATTGTCTCCCAACAACTGTCGTTCAGCGAATTGTTGCGCCGCATCCTCAATTTGCTGAATACGGTTGACGCCGACGAAATGAAAAATAGTTTTCGGAATCTGGGCGAGTTCAAATAAGAGAAAGATAGCAATTTTCAAAATCAGGGGCAGGGCGAGCCCTGTACCTATTCTTGTTCAATCGGGAGGTGCATAATGCAAAAGACTGATTGGTTGAATCGGATTATGCTGGTCGTGGCTGTGCTAAGTTGTATCGCCGCATACTTGGCCTTGCCGCAGATACAAGACTTGCTATCAGGATTGTTCCAAGGTTCTGCAACTCCATCGGCACCGTTGTCAACCACACCTCCTGTGGCAAGTAGGGTGAATGTGACACCATCAATTTCCCCGAAAACTTCCCAAACATTAACACCTTTGGCCACGCCTACTCTGGCAGGGGTGATTTTTGTTCCTACCCAAACGAGAACTAGGACGCCGACATCGTTGCCCACGAGGCCATCAGTGTTGGCCAGGGTTATCGTGAAAACCGCCAATGTGCGTGAAGACGCGAGTACTGCGTCAGCGATTGTAGCCATTCTTGGGGAGGGTGACCAGATCGTTCTGAAAAATGTTTCTGGTGAATGGTATTTGGCGGATGTGAGTGAAGCATTAAACATTCGGTGGCTGGATCACAATTATCAATTCAATTGGGGTTGGGTTCATAGCGGAACTCTCAGAATCACGAGTGGTGATCCCAAGACACTATCGGAGTATGGCAAGTAGTACAATTTGAGGGTTGAAAGATTGTTTAGGGAGGAATGAATTGTCAGCAACTATTCCATCTGAACGCAAGTTTCGCTTTGAAACGCTCTCAGGCATCGAAGCGAAGCGTGTTTACACGCCCGACGACGGCGCGCAGAATTACGACGCGCAACTTGGTATGCCTGGCGAGTATCCGTTCACGCGCGGCGTGCAAGCGACGATGTATCGCGGACGCTTTTGGACGATGCGCCAGTACGCGGGTTACGCGAGCGCGGACGAATCGAACGCGCGCTATAAATATTTGCTCGCGCAGGGACAGACGGGCTTGTCGGTCGCGTTCGATTTGCCGACGCAGACGGGCTACGATTCCGACGCGGCGATGGCAGAAGGCGAAGTTGGCAAAGTTGGCGTCGCGATTTCGTCGCTCGAAGATATGGAGCGACTGTTTGACGGCATTCCGCTCGGCAAGGTTTCGACTTCGATGACGATCAACGCGACGGCGGCGATTTTGCTCGCGCTGTACGTCGCGGTCGCGAAGAAGCAGGGCGCGGACGCGCGGCAATTGCGCGGCACGGTGCAGAACGACATTCTCAAAGAGTACATCGCGCGCGGCACTTACATCTTTCCGCCCGCGCCTTCGATGCGACTCGCAACCGACATTATCGAGTTCTGCGCGCGCGGGGCGTATGGTCATACGCCCCTACAAAATTGGAATCCGATTTCGATCAGCGGCTATCACATCCGCGAAGCGGGTTCGACCGCGGTGCAAGAAATCGCGTTTACGTTTGCGAACGCGATCGAGTACGTCAACGCGACGCTCGCGCGCGGCTTGACGATTGACGATTTCGCGCCGCAGTTATCGTTCTTCTTCGTCGCGCAGATGGATTTCTTGGAAGAGATTGCAAAGTTCAGAGCGGCGCGACGATTGTGGGCGCGCATCGTCAAGGAACGTTTTGGCGCGCAGAAAGCGCAATCTATGATGCTGCGCTTTCACACGCAAACGGCGGGCGTCTCGCTCACCGCGCAGCAGCCGCAGAACAACATCGTCCGCACGGCAATCGAAGCGCTCGCGGCGGTGCTGGGCGGCACGCAATCGCTGCACACGAATTCGTACGACGAAGCGCTCGCGCTGCCGACGGAAGAATCGGTGCAAATCGCGCTGCGGACGCAGCAAATCATCGCGCACGAATCGGGTGTGACGAACACGATCGATCCAATCGCGGGATCGTACTATGTCGAAAATCTGACGGACGAAATCGAAAAGCGCGCGCGCGAATATCTCGACAAGATCGAAAAGATCGGCGGCGGCTTGAAAGCGATTGAAGCGGGCTACGTCGCGCGTGAGATTCAGGAATCGTCGTGGAAATTCCAGCGCGATGTCGAATCGAAAGAGCGCGTCGTCGTCGGCGTCAACGAGTTTGTGGCGGCGGTAGGGGCGAGCGGCCGCTCGCCCCTACTCCGCGTCGATCCGCGTGTGCGCGATGATCAAGTCGCGCGTTTGCAATCGCTCCGCGCGCGCCGCGACAACACGCGAACGCGGAACGCGTTGAACGCGCTGTGCGATGCCGCGCGCGGCACGTCGAACCTAATGCCTGCGATTCTCGCGTGCGTCGAAAGTTACGCGACGCTTGGCGAGATTTGCGACACGCTGCGGAAAGAGTTCGGCGAATATCGCGGCGGAGGAATGTTTTGAGCCACAGAGGACACAGGGGACACAGAGAAAAAGAGGGGTAGATATGAAGACTATGATTCGAACAAACGAGACGGTTGATGCGAAGAAATTGGTCCGAGTGCTAGAACCAGTGATTCGCAAGATTGTTCGCGAGGAAATCGCGCGAGCCGCCGCGCGAAAGCCAGGAGTATTCTATCTGGAACCTGGCGCGCCGCTGTATCAGGACATGGAGCAAATCCTGCGCGAAGCCCAATCTGGATCAGTCAGATTGCTATCGCGCGAGGAGGCGTTGCGTGATCGAAGGTAGTTTCTCTCGCGTGGTTTTCTCTGTGGTCTCTGTGTCCTCTGTGGCAAAAGAAAGGTAACGATGCCAACGACGAAAAAGCCAATGCCCAAGTTTACCAAAGCGCCCGCAGAAACGGTGCGCTTGTTTGAGAACGCGCTGAAAGATTTTCCAATGGCGACACAGCGCAAGATGTTTGGTTATCCCTGCGCGTTCGTCAACGGGAATATGTTCACGGGATTATTCCAGGACGAAATGTTTCTCCGCTTGTCCGACGAAGACCGCGCGGCGATTCGCAAAGACGCTTCGCGTGGCACGCCGCTCTTTGAGCCGATGCCTGGTCGTCCGATGCGGCAATATGTTTTGGTTCCACACTACGTTTTGAAATCACCGCGTCTGTTGCGAGCGTGGCTGACGAAGGGGATGGAGTACGCCAAGTCGTTGCCGCCGAAGAAACAACGGACGAAAAAGGATTAAGCGGACGCGTGCAAATGAGTTTGTCCGTTCAATCCGATAAAGTCCGTTGTCATTCCTCCCGCGCTTGTTGCGGACGTGGCTGACGAAGGGAATGGAGTACGCCAAGTCATTGCCGCCAAAATTACAACGGACAAAAGCGAATTAAACGGACGCGCGGTTTTGTCCGTTGGCTTTCGCACTTGTCCGTTGTCATCCTTCCCGTGCCTGTTGCGGACGTGGCTGACAAAAGGGATGGAGTACGCCAAATCGTTGCCGTCGAAGAAACAACGGACGAAAATCCATTAACAAAACTTGCACTTTGCCTCACGAAAGGAGTCACGAAATGAACGCAACAACCACCCCAGGTATTCTTTCCCAAGGTTCTATTGAAGAACGTCTCAAATTGCTTGAGGCGAGAGTCACTCAACTTGAACAGAGAATATCCAAGCGAGATGACTTTCAGAGCGGAGGCGGGGGCAAGAATATTGGCTCTGGCACTTCAATTGATCATCAACCCCCTCTATTTGAGATAGTCAAGGTTGATACCAGAGTAACTGAATCCAACACGACTTGGTGGAAATTCGCATGGAAGCTTGTGTTGAAGAGTTTATCTGAAGTTCCTCTTCAACTCTCAGCAAAAGTCGAATTTTTGGATGCGGAGGGTTTTGTTGTGGATGACGACTCAAAATTAGTCCTGATGCAGCCCAATAGGGAGGAGACCTTTACCGACTATAAACTTGTAAATGCAGCAGTGGCTGGCAATATTAGATCTATTTCAGCGAAAGTCGCGCTGACAAGGTAATTCGGCTTTATCAAATGCCGTGAGCCGAGAACATAAATGTCATCTCAACAACTTCACGTCATCACAGGCGCGTTCGGCTATTCAGGCAAATACATCACCGCGCGATTGTTGAACGAAGGACAGCGCGTTCGCACAATCACCCAATCACCTAATCGCCAAAATCCCTTCGGCGGCAAGGTCGAGGCGCATCCGTTCAACTTTGACGCGCCAGAGAAATTGGTTGAGTCGTTGCGCGGCGCGACGGTGCTTTACAACACGTACTGGGTGCGCTTTAACTACCAGACCGCGTTCCAACATTCCGCCGCCGTCGAGAACACGCGCAAGCTTTTCGACGCGGCAAAGCGCGCGGGCGTCGAGCGTGTCGTGCATATCAGCATCACGAACCCGTCGGAAGATTCGCCGCTCGAATATTTCAGCGGCAAGGCGCAACTCGAACGCGCGCTGATCGAGTCGGGTTTGTCGTACGCGATTTTGCGCCCGACGGTGCTTTTCGGCGCGGAAGATATTCTCGTCAATAATATCGCATGGACCTTGCGGCATCTGCCAGTCTTCGGCGTCTTTGGCGCTGGCGCGTACCGCTTGCAGCCGATTTTCGTGGACGATCTCGCCGCGCTCGCGGTTACACAAGGCAAATCGCGCGAGAACTGCATCGTCAACGCGATCGGTCCTGAAACGTTCACGTACCGCGAACTCGTGCGCGCGATTGGCGACATCATCGGCGCGCGACGCCCGATTGTTGGCGTGCCGCCGTGGTTCGGCTACGTCGTCGGCTCGCTCATCAGTCGAATGCAGGGCGATGTGTTCATCACGCGCGAAGAGATCGAGGGGCTGATGCGCGATTTGCTCTACGTCGACGCGCCGCCAGCGGGGCAAACCAAACTCACCGAGTGGGCGCGCGCGCACGCGGCATCGCTTGGCGTCAGGTACGCGAGCGAGTTGGCGCGGCGGCGCGATCGTTTAGCAAACTACGAAAATTTATAGCCACAGAGGACAGAAATCGAAAATCGAAAATCAGAAATGAGGAATATGATCACTCGCATTGATCACATCGGCATTGCCATTCAAAACATCAACGACGCGCTCAAGTTTTTCCAAGACGCGCTCGGCATCGAACTGGATCACGTCGCGCTGGAGGAAGGCGGGCGCACGCGCGTCGCGTTTATGCCTGTCGGCGCGTCGGACGTGGAACTGGTGGAGCCGCAAGACGACGAAAGCGGGCTTGCCAAGTTTATGGCAAAGCGCGGCGAGGGCGTGCATCACATCTGTTTCGAGGTGGACGATATTGACGCCGCGCTCGCGCGCTTGAAAGAACACGGCGCGCAGATGATTGACGAGACGCCGCGCACGAACGCGAAAGGAATGCGCTACGCGTTTGTCCATCCCAAGAGCGCGCATGGGGTGTTGATCGAGTTGTATCAAAAGTGACGGAGGACGAAAGACGAAGGACGAATGACTTGTTTCTCGTCATTCGTCCTTGCGGTTGGTCTTGCGTGGGGCGCGCTTGGCGCGGCGTTTGCGGCGCGTGTAAATCACTTTGCCCGTGCGTTTGATTTCGCCGAGAAAAGTCAGATGCGAAGCGCGCCGATAATCTCTGAGCGTGTACGGGTGCACTTCAAGCAAAGAGAAATCGCGCCATTGGCGTTGCGCCAGAAAGCGCGCTTGTTCCCAAAAATCGAATTTGCCGAAATCGTTTGAGATAACCGCAATGTCCACATCGCTCCATTCATCAGGTTCGCCGTTCAAGTATGAACCAAAGAGGACGACTTTCTCGACGCGAACTTCGGGTTGGAGACGTGGGATAAACTGTCGGATCAGTTGCTTGATCTCGCTCAGTGATTTCACTTGAGTTGTTGTTTCAGCCATCGGTGTACTTTCTTCGTCTGTTCCAAACACTGTTGGGCAAATGCGCGATTGTAACGCGAACGGTTTTCGTCGTAGCGCGTCTTGATTGCCTCTTTCGATATTGACGATACAAATACTCTCATGCTTTCGGGAAATTCTATCGAAGCGTCTTCGGCAAGGTCATCCAAATCATGGCTCCTGGGTGGAAACCGATCTTTGTATTCGACGATGCATGCTTTCAATAGCCGCTCAATGGAAAGGTGGCAGCAGAATACGACGTACACGTATCGCCGCGTGTCAAACATGTGTTTGGCTGTTTTGAGATCGTAATCGGCGGTGTCAACCCACCACTTGGTTTCTTTCTTCACACCGCAACTATAATTCACATTCCTAGATTTGTCAACGACGACAGGAGGGAGAATGTTCGACCCACAAGAACTCGCCGCGATTAAACGCGCAAAAGATCGCTGGGAAGAAACGACGCTGCACCAAACGCTCGCGCGTTCGCCTGAACGCCGCGCGCAATTCATCACGGCATCGTCCGAGGAAATTGATCGCCTTTACACCCCGCTCGATCTCGCGGCGGCGGATTACAATCGCGATATCGCGATGCCAGGCGAGTATCCGTACACGCGCGGCGTCCACTCCACGATGTATCGCGGGCGTCCCTGGACGATGCGGATGTTCGCGGGCTTTGGCACTGCCGAAGAAACGAACGCGCGCTTCAAGTATTTGCTCGAACACGGCGAAACTGGGTTGTCCACTGCTTTCGATATGCCGACGCTGTACGGCTACGACACCGATTCGCCGCGCGCGGTCGGCGAGTTCGGCAAATGCGGCGTCGCGATTTCGTCGCTGGCGGACATGGAAATTCTTTTCGACGGAATTCCTGTTGATGAAGTGACGACTTCGATGACGATCAACTCGCCTGCCGCGATCATCTGGGCGACGTACATTGCGGCGGCGGAAAAGCGCGGCATCCCGCGCGCGCAACTCGGCGGCACGCTTCAGAACGACATTCTCAAAGAGTACATCGCGCAAAAAGAATTCATCTTCCCGCCGCATCCTTCGATGCGCCTCGTCGTGGACACGATGGAATTCGGCACGCGCGAAATGCCGCTCTGGAACACGATTTCGATTTCGGGTTATCACATTCGCGAGGCAGGTTCGACTGCCGCGCAGGAACTAGCGTTCACGCTCGCCGATGGGATGGAGTACGTGCGGTGGGGGATCGCGCGCGGGATGAACGTGGACGATTTCGCGCCGCGCCTCTCGTTCTTCTTCAACGCGCACAACGATTTCTTCGAGGAGATTGCAAAATACCGCGCGGCGCGGCGCATCTGGGCGCGCTGGATGCGCGAAAAAACTGGCGCGCAGAATCCACGTTCGTGGCTGATGCGCTTTCACACGCAGACCGCAGGCGTCTCGCTCACCGCGCAGCAGCCGATGAACAACGTCGTCCGCGTCGCGCTGCAAGCACTGGCGGCGGTGCTGGGCGGGACGCAATCACTGCACACGAATTCGCTCGACGAAGCGTGGGCGCTGCCCAGCCAGGACGCTGCCACAATCGCGCTGCGGACGCAGCAGATCATCGCAAACGAGTCGGGTGTGACGAACACGGTGGACCCGCTCGGCGGCGCGTACTTTGTCGAAGCGCTGACGAATCGGATGGAGCGCGAAGCGAACGCGTACTTTGATCGCATTGAAAAAATCGGCGGCGTGCTGCCCGCGCTCGAAAAAGGATTCTTCCAGCGCGAAATCGCGGAGAGCGCGGCGCGCTATCAAACCGAAATCGAAAAGAAAGAGCGCGTCGTTGTCGGCATCAACGATTACGTCGTGCAAGAAGAACTAAAAGTGCCGCTGTTGCGCGTGGATGAAGCGGGCGCGCAACGCCAAATCGCGCGCTTGGAAAAAATTCGCCGCGAACGCGACGCGGTGAAGGTTGGCGCGTGTCTCGACGCAGTGCGCGACGCGGCAAAAAAGGAGCGCGCGAACCTGATGCCGCCGTTCATTGCCGCCGTGAACGCGTACGCGACGCTCGGCGAGGTGATGGACGTGCTGCGCGGCGTGTGGGGCGAGTACAAGGAGCCAGTGATAGTTTAGAGATTGAAGATTAGAGATTGGAGATTGTCATTGCGAGGAGCGTTTTGTGCGACGAAGCAATCCCCAACTCGCGGCTTGGAGATTGCTTCGCAAAAAACGCTCGCAATGACACGGGGAGGAAACATGGACAACGAAATCATCGCGCAGATGTACGACTACGGCATCTGGGCGAATCGCAAGTTGTTGGACACGGCGAGTACGCTTTCGGAGCGACGATTGCGTAAACCATTCACCCAATTCGAATTTACGATCCTGGGTTCGTTCGCGCATCTCGTCAGCGCGGAATGGCGCTGGCTGCAAGCGTGGAAAGGCGAGCCGATGACGGAACGTCTCACGGTTGACGATTTGCCGACGCTCGACGCGGTGCGCGCGAAATGGGAGCCGCTGTTCGCGGAACGCCGCGCGTTCATCGCGTCGCTGACGCCCGAACACTTGGCGCAACCGATTGTGCGGAAAGTGCAGGGGCGCGAGCAGGGCATCATCCTGTGGCACGCGCTCGTCCACGTCGCGAATCACGGCACGCAGCATCGCAGCGAAATCGCGCTGATGCTGACCGACCTGGGACAGTCGCCCGGCGATTTGGATATGGTCTGGTATTTTTTAGAGCAAGGCGGAACGTGATGCGTGATACGTAAAGTTTCACGCGTCACGCATCACGTTTTACAGGAGTGGCAATGCTACAAGCAGAAAAAATCGCGCAGGCGATCCGGATTCTTGACGAAACCAATCTCGACGCGTGGTTGTTGTTTGCGCGTGAGACGAGCGAGATCAACGAACCCGCGTGGCGAGTCGTCGCGCCCGCCGGCGTTGTCTGGCAATCGGCGATCCTGCTCACGCGGCGCGGCGAAAAAATCGCCATCGTCGGCAAGTTCGACGATGGCGCGTATCGCGCGAGCGGATTGTACGACGAGGTGATCGCGTACACGCAAAGCATCGGCGACGCGCTGCGCGGCGCGCTGACGAGACTCGATCCGCAAACGATCGCGCTTGATTTTTCCAAGAGCAATCCGGCGGCAGACGGCTTGACCTACGGAATGTTTTTGCGCTTGCACGATTTTTTGAAAGACACGCCGTTGCCCGCGCGTTTTGTCTCCGCCGATCCGATCATCTCGCGTTTGCGCGGGCGCAAAACGCCGACCGAAGTGAACTTGATTCGCGCCGCGATTGCGACGACGATGCAGATTATTGGCGAGACGACGCCAGAGATTCGCGTCGGCGCGAGCGAAAAGCAGTTGTTCGATTGGATGCAAGCGCGCGTCACCGCGCGTGGATTGGAATACGCGTGGGACAAGGCGAACAATCCCATCGTCAACACGGGACCGCATTCGCAGCCAGGTCATACGCCGCCGAGCGCGCGGCAAGTCGAACGCGGGCATATCGTCCACGTGGATTTTGGCGTCAAGCAAGATGAGTATTGCGCGGACATTCAGCGCGTCTGGTACCTATTGCGCGAGGACGAGACGCGTCCGCCGCAAGCAGTGCAGCGCGCGTTTGACGCGGTCGTCAAAACGATTGAAGCGGGCGCGCGGTTTCTCAAGCCAGGTGTGCTGGGTTGGCAAGTTGACCAGCGCGCGCGCGAGGTTATCACGCGCGCGGGCTATCCCGAATACCAACACGCGTTCGGTCATCAGCTGGGTCGGACCGCGCACGATGGCTCCACGCTTCTGGGCCCGCGCTGGGAACGCTACGGCGACACGCCGTTCGGCGTCGTCGAAGCGGGGCAGGTGTTCACGCTCGAACTCGGCGTGATGACCGATTGCGGCTTCGGCGTCGAGGAAGACGTGATCGTCACTGCAACGGGCTGTGAATTTTTGGAAGAGCCGCAGACAAGCATTTGGACAATCTAAATCTGGGCGCACACACAGATGCGCCGCCATGGAGGTATTCACGTGAACACCGTTTCTTTTCGACTCCCCCCCGCCGAATTTCAATTCCGCGCCAAGCGCTTGCTCGATCACGTCAAGCGTCAGCAGTTGAGTGGCGCGGTCTTGTTCGACAATTTCCACATCACGTACTTTACGGGTTTCGCGTTCATCCCCACCGAGCGCCCGATTTGTTTTGCGATGAACGCGGACGGCGAGCGCGTCCTCTTCGTCCCGCGCCTCGAAGTGGAACACGCGCAAGCCGAAGCGCAAGTCGAGCGCGTCGAATCGTACGTCGAGTACCCCGACCATCCGCATCCGATGAAATTGTTCGCGGAAATTCTAAAGCGATTGGAGATTCGGGACAAGGTCGGCGCAGACAACGACGGCTATCCCTGGATTCTTGGCTATCAAGGCGAGTCGCTCTCGTCGCTCACCGGCGCGCAAATCGTCAACGTCAATCCATTCGTCGAGCATCAGATGGCGATCAAGAGCGATGCGGAACTCGCGCTGATTCGCGAAAGCTGCAAGTGGGGCAATCTCGCGCACCGGCTCTTGCAAAAGTACACGCGCGTCGGCGCGAACGAAGTCGAGGTGAGCAAGCGCGCGAGCATTGAAGCGACGCTGACGATGCTCGACACGCTGGGACACTTGTATCGCTCGCAAAGTATGTTCTCCGATGGACCCGAGGCGGGTTATCGCGGACAAATCGGGCGGAACGCGGCGATTCCGCACGCGCTGACGACGAACGCGATTTTTATGCCCGGCGACGTGCTCGTCACTGGCGCGAACGCGCCGCTGTGGGGTTACAACTCGGAACTCGAACGGACGATGATTATCGGCGCGGCGAGCGCGGAACAGAAAAAATTTTTCGACCACATGGTCGCGTTGCAAGACACCGCATTAAACGCGATCAAGCCCGGCGCGAAATGCCGCGACGTTGATCGCGCGGTTCATGCCTATTTCGACCAGCACGACTTGATGCCGTACTGGCGACATCATTCAGGTCACGCCATCGGCTTGCGCTACCACGAAGGTCCGTTTCTCGATTTGGGCGACGATACGATGATCGAACCTGGGATCGTCTTCACGGTCGAGCCGGGTTTGTACGCGCCGAACCTGGGCGGCTTTCGTCATTCCGATACGGTCGTGGTTACCCAAGACGGAATTGAGGCGTTGACGTACTATCCGCGCGATCTGGCGAGTCTGACAATCCAGTGAACGGTGAACAGTGAACAGTGTTCAGTATTCAGGATTCAGACCGAACACTGAACACTGAACACTGAATACTGAATGCTGAATGCTGAATGCTGTTTACCGACGAGGTGCCAATGACGACACAAACGCTCGATCCCAACGAAGTCCGTTTCTTCAGTGGCAATTCCAATCCGCAACTCGCCGCCAACGTTGCAAGTCATCTCGGCGTGCCGCTCGATCCGACGCTCATCACGCGCTTTAGCAATGATGATCTGTACATCCAACTCGGCGCGAGCGTGCGGGGGCGCAGCGTCTTCGTCGTCCAGTCTCTCGCGCCGCCGGTGAATGATCACTTGATGGAACTTTTGATGATGATCGACATTGCGCGCTCCGCTGCCGCGAAGCAAGTGCACGCGATCATTCCGTACTTTTCGTTTGCGCGCTCCGACAAAAAAGACGCGCCGCGCATTTGCATCACCGCGCGTCTCGTCGCCGATTTGCTGGAGACGGCAGGCGCGACCCAGGTGATGACGATGGTGCTCCACGCGCCGCAAGTGCACGGCTTTTTCAGTGTGCCAACGGATCCACTCACCAGCCGCCCCGTTTTCCATCAGCACTTTCAAGAGGATGATTTATCGAGTACGATTGTCGTCGCGCCCGATATGGGGCATGCCAAGTCCGCCGCGCGCTTTGCCAAAGACCTGGGCTTGCCGATCACCGCCGGCGACAAAGAGCGCATTTCGGATACGCAAGTCCGCATCACCATCGTCGGGCGGCAAGTGAACGGTTTCAAACGCGCGCTCGTGTACGACGACGAGATTGCGACGGGCGGTTCGATTCTGGAATTGAGTCGCTTGTTGATCGAGCAGGGCGTTCGAGAAATTTGGGTTGCGTGTACGCACGGCGTTTTTACGCGCGGCGCGTTGGAACGGCTGGGCGCGCTGCCGCAAATCACGCGCGTCGTGACGACGGACACGGTGACGATTCCACCCGAAAAGCGACATCCCAAATTGCAAGTGTTGTCGGTCGCGCATGTTTTCGCCGACGCGATCCGCCGCAACTATTTGCATCAATCCATCGGCGATCTGTTTGTGTTTGGGGAGTAGGACAAATCTGTAAATTTGTCCTACAAGCGAGGTGATTATGCCACAGGACATTTCTAGGTTACGAATCTTTGTCGCTTCGCCGGGGGATGTGAAAGACGAACGCGACCGGCTTGGGCGCGTCGTGGAACATTTGCGAACTCACGTCGCAGCGCAGTATGGACTGGATTTGGAACTCGTGCGTTGGGAAACGCACATGCGCCCGGGGGTTGCCGCTGACGCGCAAGCCGTTGTCAATCCACAGATCGGCGCTTACGATTTGTTCATCGGCATTTTGTGGAATCGTTTCGGCACGCCGACCGGGCGCGCCGAATCCGGTACCCGCGAGGAATTCGATCAGGCATACGCGCGCTGGCAAAAAGATCCGGATAGTTTGGAAATCTGGATCTATTTCAGCAAGCAACCGTTCAACTTTACCGCGCCGCAAGAATTGGAACAGAAAACCAAGGTATTGGCATTCCGACAGGAATTGCAGACAGTCAAAGGGTTTCTAACGTGGGAGTATGCTACCCTGGCTGAGTTTGAAGAGCAGGTGCGCGGTCATCTGGAATCGTTCATTCCCAAACACGCGACTCTGGCAAAACCACTGCCTCGTCCTGCGTCTCCACTTGCCTCATCAATCGCCCCAACCAAACTCCACGCCGGGTATCTGCGCCGCGTCCAAACGACGTGCAACGCGCTGCCGCTCGCGGTGATCGATCCGCGCGCCGTCGAACGCACGCGCCAACAAACGATGGATTTGCTCGCGGTCTACGTCGCACTCAACACGCAGACGCCGGCGCCGCTGACCGAAGAGGAACTCAAAGAGAAGCAAACGCGCGCCCGGCGCGAAGAAATGCCGGACGCGGCGCGCGAAACGCGGCTTCTCACCGCGCTGCAAGCCGCCGCGCGCGAACGGCAAATGGTTCTGCTCGGCGATCCGGGCGGCGGCAAGTCCACCTTTGCGAATTATCTCGCGCTTTGTCTTGCCGGCGCGCAGTTGGAAGCGTTGGGCGAGACCGGCGCGCTGCCTGGGCAAAACTGGCTCAAGTACCTCCAACCCGCGTGGACGCACGGCGCGTTGCTCCCTCTGCAAATCGTCTTGCGGCATTTTGCCAAGAGCGATCACTGCAACGGCACCGCGGCGGGGCTGTGGAATTTTATCGCGCAAACCCTGGACGCGCAGTCGCTTGCCGATTACGCGCCGTACCTCCAGCAGCGTCTGCACGACGGCGGCGTGCTGGCGCTGTTCGATGGGTTGGACGAAGTGGCGGACGCGACCAAGTCGCAAGCCGTGCGCGACGCGGTGCGCGAGTTCGCTCAGACCTACGGACATCCCGCCAATCGTTTTCTGGTGACTTGTCGCGGCTATGCGTACCAAGACGCGCGTTGGCAGTTGGATCATTTCGCGATTTACACTCTCGCCGCGTTCGATCAAGCGCAGATTGATGCATTCATCGGCTGTTGGTACAAAGAGGTCTGTCGGCTCGGTTGGAAGAGTGAAACCGAGGCGGAGGAGTTGACGGGACGATTGCAGGAGGCGACGCGCCGGACCGATCTCGCGCCGCTGGCAAAAAATCCACTCCAGTTGGCGATGATGGCGTCGCTGCACTTTTCCTGGGGACGCCTGCCGGACGATCGCGTCGAACTGTACCAAGAAATGGTGCGGCTACTCCTCGTGCGTTGGCAGGAAGCGCGCCTGGGACAAGAAACCGGCGTGACGCAATTGGTGCGCGCGGGCGAATTGGAATCGGCGTTAGAGCGCGTCGCGTTCGTCGCGCACCGCAGTCAGCAAGGCACCGAAGGCGCGGCGGACATCAGCGAAGCGATGCTCCGCAGTGTGTTCAAGGATTGTTTGGAGGGCGATTGGAATCGCGCCGGAGAAATGGTGACGTTCATCCAAGACCGCGCCGGACTGCTGATTGATCGCGGGAAAGGAACGTACACTTTTCCGCATCGCAGTTACCAGGAATATCTCGCCGGTTCGTACCTGGCGGTGCAGCCGGACTTTCCGGATCAGGTCGCGGACTTGGTGCGCGCGAACTATGCCCAGTGGCGCGAGGTCGCGCTGTGGGCGGTCGAAGTGATGGCGCGTCTGAAAAAGATGGTTCACGTCGCGGTGGACGTTGCCGCCGCGCTCTGCCCGCGCGAATCACCCGGCGCGCAAGAACCCGAGATCGAATGGCGCGCGGCGCACCTTGCCGGTGAAGCGCTCGTCCAGATCGGGTTGGAGCGCGTGAACGCGCACGTGCTCCACAGCCAGGTGGTGGAACGCGTGCGGTGTTGGCTGGTCGCGCTGCTCGAACGCGGCGTCTTGACCCCCGCCGACCGCGCGGCGGCGGGACGCACGCTCGCGCACCTGGGCGATCCGCGTCCCGGCGTTGGCGTCACCCTTCCCCTGTCGAAGACGGGGGGAGGGACGGGGAGGGGGGTGCCTGATATCGTCTGGTGCGAAGTGCCCGCCGGAGAATTCGTAATGGGCACGCGCACAGAGGACATTGCCGCCCTGATGAAGAAATATGGCGGCGATCGCGATTGGTACGAGTACGAAACGCCGCAACTCAAACTCAATCTGCCTGCATTTCTCATCGCCAAGTATCCGTTGACGAACGCGCAGTTCGACGCGTTTGCGCGCGCGGACGGTTATCGCAATGAACGATATTGGACGGAAGCCATCGCGCAAGGTTGGTGGCAAAAGGACGGATTCAAAGGGCGATTCGATGAACAACGGCGCGATCATCCCTACGATTTGGGCGCACCGTTCAATTTGCCAAATCATCCGGTTGTGGGTATAACGTGGTACGAAGCGCTCGCGTTTTGCCGCTGGCTCACGGAGAGATTTCAGATTTCAGATTTCAGAATTCAGATTGAAAAGATCGTTGACCGTGATTTGCAATCCGCAATTCGCAATTCGCAATTTGCAATTCGATTGCCCACTGAAGCGGAATGGGAAAAAGCCGCGCGCGGCTCTGAGGGTCGAATCTTTCCGTGGCAGGGTGAACTGACGCCGCAACACGTAAACTACAGCGAGACGAACATCGGCGCGACGAGCGCGGTTGGGAGTTTTCCGTTAGGCGCATCGCCGTATGGCGCACTGGATATGAGCGGCAACGTCTGGGAATGGTGTAGCACCAAGTGGATCGAGAACTATAAAGACTATGCCAAGCGCGCCAAAGAGCGCGAGAATTTGGAAGGTACGGATTACCGGGTTCTGCGCGGCGGGTCGTTCGACTTCCTTCAGTACTACG
>VGOB01000039.1 GCA_016865935.1 Chloroflexota bacterium
TGGCGTTCCTGAGAGAAGATCGTTTGTGGCACAAACAATCTACTCCAGTTCCGCCTGGAGTCCAATTCGCTAGTCTGAATACTTGCCAGTCTTTTCTACTTCAGGGAAATCAGTGTGCCAAGTATTTCGATTGCGCGCGGCGCGCGTACGACGGCATCATCGCCGAATTCGTGCGCGTGGACGACGCCGGTCAAGTTCATCTGACAAACACCTGCCAGAGCGCGGGCTTGGGCGGCACGCCGTACCGCGACGGCTCGTACGAATATTACATCGGCGAGCCGCGCGTGACCGACAATCATCACGGCGTTGGCGCGTTCATTCTCGCCAGCGCCGAAATTGAGAGTATCGGCGATTGAATTTACCGTTTGAAAATTTACGGCGGTCGGCGGTCATCCGTCGGCGGTCGGATTCTAGAGGAGGAAGAATGTCTCGCGTGATTTTATTTTGTTTGATCGCGATCGTGTTGGCGTCCTGCGCGCCTGCGCCAACGCCAACAGTTGCGCCAACCGCCAAGCCCACCGAGGTACCCAAGCCGACCGTTGCGCCAATTGCCGCGCCAACAATCGCGCCGACACCGGTGCCAACAACCGCGCCGACCGTCGCCAAGCGCGATCTCGGACGCGAAAAACTTGCGCCGAACGATGGCTGGGCGGCGGAAGGCAAAGGGACGACAGGCGGTGCGGCGGCAACGGCGGATCAGGTTTACACCGTGAAAAACCGCAAAGAGTTGATCGCCGCGCTCAACGATGGCAAGTATCCCGCGCCGTCAATCACACCGTCTAACGTCGCCAAGATCATCTACGTGGATGGCACGATTGACGCGAATGTGGACGACAACAACAAGTCGCTCACTTGCGCCGATTATCAACGCGACGGATACACGATCCAAGCGTACAACGCGGCGTTCGATCCGGCGGTGTGGGGCAAAAAAGCCGTGACAGGGACGCTCGAAACCGCGCGCGTGAATTCGCAGCGCGCGCAAGACGCGCGCGTCCGAATTCGCGTTGGCTCGAACACGACCATCGTCGGGCTGGGTCAAAAAGCGACGCTGCGCGGCGCGTGGTTCGATGTGCGCGGCACCGCGACGGCGCCGCTCAGCAACATCATCATTCGCAATCTTACACTCCAGGACACCTTCGATTGTTTTCCGCAATGGGATCCAACCGATGGCGCGGAAGGAAATTGGAACTCGCTCTACGATATGATCTCACTGCGCTACGTGGATCACGTCTGGATCGATCATAACACGTTCGAAGATCGCGACACGATAGACAGCAAAGCGCCGACGTACTTTGGTCGCCACTTTGAAATGCACGATGGCGCGCTCGACATTACCAATGCCGCCGATCTGGTGACCGCGTCTTGGAATCGGTTCCAAAATCACGACAAGACGATGCTGATCGGTTCGTCCGATTCCGGCGCAACCGCGACGGGCGACAAAGGCAAACTGCGCGTGACGCTCCATCACAATTTCTTCGACAACGTGGGGCAACGCACGCCGCGCGTGCGCTTTGGTCAACTGCACGTGTACAACAACTATTACCGCATCGTGAATATGTCCAACTATGGTTATAGTTGGGGCGTCGGCGTCGAGTCGCAGATTTACGCGGAGAACAATTATTTCAAGACCGACGACAAAGTTGCGCTTGCCAAAATCATCGGCAACTACAAAGGCACGATGATCTACGCGGCGGGGACGCGCGTGAACGACAAGGACGTGGACGTGCTGGCTGAGCACAACGCCGCGAACGAAACCAAGATCGCGGGCAAGGCGGATTGGAAGCCGCCCCTCGTCGTCAAAGTAGATCCGATCGAAACCGTGATCGCATCGGTTGAAAAAGACGCGGGCCCGATCAACTGGTAACAACTAAACCCGAAGGGTCTCAAAGACCCCTTCGGGTTTGCTTGAACAAATGAATCAACCGTCAACATCATTCAATATCCGCGATTACGGCGCACGCGGCGACGGCGCGACGCTCGACACGCGCGCGCTGCAAAGCGCGATTGACGCGGCGGCGCAAACTGGCGGCGGAACGATTTTGGTTCCGGCAGGTCAATACGTTACCGGTTCGATTTTTCTGCGCGACAATACTACGCTTTATCTCGACGCGGGCGCGGTATTGCTCGGGAGTGAAAACGCCGCCGATTATCCCATCGTCACGGCGCGGTGGGAAGGAGTTACACAAGACACACACGCGCCGCTGATCGCCGCCGAAAACGCGCGCAATATCGCGCTCGTCGGGCGCGGCACGATTGACGGACGCGGCGCGATCTGGTGGCAAAAACATCGCGCCAAAACACTGGACGCGCCGCGCCCGCGCTTGATTTCGTTTTCAAGTTGCTCGAACGTTTTGATCGAAGGCGTGACGCTGATCAATTCGCCCGCGTGGACGATCAATCCGGTGCGCTGTGAAAACGTGACGGTGAACCAGGTGACGATCATCAATCCGCCCGATTCGCCGAACACCGACGGCATCAACCCCGATTCCTCGCGCAACGTTCACATTTCAAATTGTCATGTGGATGTGGGCGACGATTGCGTTACGATCAAATCCGGCATCGAAACCGAATCGCCGGGACTGCGCGTGCCGTGCGAAAATATCACGGTGACGAATTGCACGATGGTGCACGGGCATGGCGGCGTCGTGATCGGGAGCGAGATGAGCGGCGGCGTGCGGAACGTCGTCATTTCGAATTGCGTTTTCGTCGGCACGGATCGCGGCATCCGCATCAAGTCGCGGCGCGGGCGCGGCGGTTTCGTCGAAGACGTGCGCGTGACGAATGTCGTGATGCGCGAGGTGTTGTGTCCGTTCACGATCAACTTGTACTACCACATCAACAAGCGCGGCGACAAGATCGTGTCGGACAAAAACGCGCGGCTGGTGGACGAAGGGACGCCGCGCGTGCGTCACATCCACTTGAGTCACATCACCGCGCGCGACGCGAAAATCGCGGCGGGCTTTGTCTACGGCTTGCCCGAAATGCCGATCGAAGATTTGACGCTCGACGACGTTTCGATCACGATGGCGCGCGACGCGCCCGCCGGTTACGCGGATATGGCGGACGATATTCCGGAACAGCGCGCTGCCGGTTTCTTTGCGCGCAACGTGCGCGGTTTGCGTCTGCGCGATGTGGAGATTGCGGATCAGATCGGCGAGGCGTTTTTGATCGAGTCTGTCTCCCGCCGAAACTGACTCGTATACAACGCGTGATACACGCCGCCGCGCGCGCGGTGTTTCCTCCGCCGCGCCGAACTTATCCACGTTGATCGCAGATTGCCTTGAACTTGCAAAGCGCGGCTAATCGCTGTCCACCATTGTTTTTCCGCCCGACTCCGACCACAACGCCTGGCTTAAATCGTGCGCCGTCCATTCGCGATGCGCGCACGTTTTTTTTAGTCGTTCGGCGCGCTCGCGTAATTGCGCGGCGTAGCGCTGATAGTACGCCGCGGTGAAAGCGACTTGTTCCAACTCTGGAATCTGCGCCGCGACCAATTCGTCGAAAAAGGGATAGATCGCTGGCGCGCGGCACGCCAACACTGCCGACGACGTGGCGGGACCGACGCCCGCAAGTTGGCTGAGGAGATCGACTGGCTTGCGCGGATCGGGAATCGCGGCAAACGCGTCGAGCGATGTTTTCTTCACAAGCGCAGGCGCGTTGCTTTGCACGAGCAGGCGATTGCGTTCGTGCCAGACGCCGCGTTTCATTTTCCACGCGGTCACGCGCTCCAACTCGGCGCGCGTAATGTACGCGGGCGACCGCGCTGCGATCAGCGCGGGCAGTTCATCCCGATACCACGCGTCGAGTTCTGGCAAACCGTTGACGCGCTGCATCGCGATTATATCGGAGTAACGATCCAGCGCGGTGTGCCAGCCCGCGCATTTGTTGCTTGCCCAAAGGTACGTCATCGGCTACCCCTGCGCTTTTTCTTCAGATCGTCCTTGCTGGCGAGATTATTGAACAGCGCGCGCGTTGCGACGCTGATGTTTGCGACGGCGCGGTCGAACGCGGCTCGATTCGCGCGCGACGGAACGCGATAGCCGCTCACTTTGCGGACGAATTGCAGCGCGGCGTCGTGCAATTCTTGGTCTGTCGGCGCGCGATCGGGCTGACGGAGTTTGCGAATGTTTCTGCACATGGCGGGATTGTTCTGGTTTCAGAAGAAAAATAAAGCCCCCTCGCGGCAACAGCATAAGCCAAGACCTCCGAGGCGCTCACCCAAAACCTCGAAGGTCTTTACACTTTACATCATCATCTTGAGAATCTCAGCCAGTTGCGGGAGCAAAGGCGGCAATTCCTCTCGAACGATTTTCCATACAATCGCAAAGTTGACGCCGAAATATTGATGAATCAACTTGTCGCGCACACCCGCGAGGTCTCTCCACGGTATCGTAGGATTATCGCGGCGTGTCAATGCCGAAACATGCTTGGCGGCTTCGCCAATCACTTCAAGGTTGCGAATGACCGCATCCTGCGTCTTTTCGTCTTGCTCAAACTGTTCACGCGACAGATCGCCCACGTACCGTTGAATGCGCTCAATCGCCCCGTAAATATCCTGCAAATAATCGCGGTCACGGCGGCTAGACATAGAACAAAGTCCTTTCAATGTCCAAAGCAATATGCGCGTAACGCGAATTCATTCGCCCACCTTGAAACGACTCGAACGTCGCCAGGTCAACTTTTCTGCCGAGTGATTCCTCAAGTTCAAACGCGAGTTGCACGAATTCCAGACCCAGAGGACGCGTGAGTTGCACCAGAATATCCACATCACTTTTTTTGCGCGCCGTCCCCTTGGCGAACGAACCGTACAGCGCCATTTTTTCCACACCATACTTGGCGCGCAGTTGCGGGAGTTGCTTTCGCAGAATACTGATTACGCGCGTTTTGGTTGCCGGTTTGTTCATCGTCCACACCCCATAATCCGAAGCTCTGCCACGATCAAAACATATAACCGATGCGTTGATTTGTCAACTACAATTCAGCGTTCAGCAAAATGTTTCTCCGCCATCAACGCCTTGAGCAATCCCTTGCCCTTGTATTTGCCGCGCAAACTGTGGATGTGCTGACGCGTGATGGGCGTGAGAATGATGCGCTTGCCTTGCTCATCTACTTGCACTTGAATCCGAGTCCCCGCTTGGATGCCGAATTCGCGGCGGATGGATAGCAGGAGGGTAATTCGTCCATCTGCGGTTGCGTGAGTTTCCATCTAAGGTTGCTCATCAGATGCAATCAACTGATTAACTGCTTCTGCTAGCAAGGCACGGCGCTTTTCCAAGAATTCACGGTACGCAGACACCTCCCACATTTCTTTGTCTGTGGGAATGAGTTGGGCGGTCAACGCTTGCTTGCCTCGTTCGGCAACGATGTCAGGAAAATAATCTTTCGGCAAGGCATTAGAAAGATTCCGATTGACTCTACCTGAAATGAAAGCCATGTTCGCAATTTCGTTGATCTCGGCTTTTTCGTAGCCGTTACTGGATTTCTGTAATCGCGACTTGGGGAAAATGTGATGATACTGGATAAAGTGATTTCGCCCTTGATGTGACAGCGATAAGGCAAGCCCACTCCACCAATCTTTTGCGTCGCGTTCTTTCAAAGCCAGGTACGTCATTGAGAAGAGCGGACTGCGAATGCCACGCCCGATGAAATCAGCTGGCTCAACGGTTAAACGACCAAACTGTTGTTCGAGGACTTGGATAAGGCGATCTGGATTTTCTCCCTTCTTGACGAGGTTTAGGTCAGCATCAAGAATGGTTTCAGTAGAACCGCGTGAATAGTGCCCGCGTATATGTGCAATATACACCCATCGTCTCAAAGACTTTTCTTCAGACTCACTAAGCTTTTCGTTGTGAACTAGACCATAGTACGCGACGAGCAGGATTAGGAACGGGGATGACAAAAGACTCTCGTCTTCGACACCTACATTTGCGCGCAGATAGTTTATCGCAAAGCGAATACCTCGCTTTGCATCTTCCCAGGCTTGTTGCAGGCGTTCGAGTGAAATTGTTCCGACCGTTTTGAATCGGCTCTGATCGGTCGCGAACATTACAATCGCGCGCACAAGCAAACCTGTGTCGAGCGTAAACTCTCCCGTCTCTTCGCATTCTTTCGCAAACTCTTCAAATAAGGTCAGTGAGTTTTTCCAGCGGGCGGTGATTTGGGCAAGCGCAAGATCAGAACCGCGCAACTTCATCCCCAGCGAATTAACTCGAACAAAGATTTCTGCGACTTCTTCGTAGGATAGCCCCTTGTCAAGAACATTCACGACATAGGGATAGTCGCGGATTTTGCGGACGGTAGCGAGTCGCTTGGTATATTTGGTCCACTGAGGATCATCGGGGGTGACGCTCAGCGGTTTTAGCAATTGCCAATCCGTGCGTTCTTCATTAAAAATTTCAGAAACACGAATCCATTTGGGGTTGGCGGATAGGTTGCGACTGGCAACAACAAAAGTGCGCTTGGACAATCGCTCGGTGACCGATTGAACGGTATCCTCTAATTCCTCATCCAGTTCAGCGTCCGGATCGTCGTCGTCGTCAAACTGGATGGCTTGATCGGACTCGACTTCAAGCACTTCGGCAGGCGGACCGTCCGGATGGTCGAGGTTGAAAAGGATATCAATGGCTCTTTTCCGCCCGCGCACTTCTACAGGTTCACCGCGCAAAATCGCGCTGAGTGAGGTGAGCCGCTGTTGACCATCGAGTAACAATTTGGAATTTGTGAACGGATTCTGTCTTTGGTCAACCGCCATTTTTCTTGTTGGAGTTTCCTGATCAGTTTCCCAGACCAGAATGCTTCCAGAGGGATAGCCGCGATAGAGTGAATCCAGCAGATCACGCACACGCGTGGCGGGCCAAATATAACGACGTTGCATTTCAGGTAACTGAAGTTCACGATCTTCGATCATACTAACAAGCTTACCGACCGAGATGTCTGCTTTTTGCATGATTACTCCTTTCTCTCAGCCAAATGTTTACTTGGCTCTCTCCAAATTCAACGCCAACAACTTTTCCAAGATTCCCTCGTCGCTCAAATTGTGCTGCCACCCATACGCGTCCAGCACGGCGTCATCCAATTTGCGATGCGCGATGGCAAGCCATTCCGGGCGCGCATTGTACAGATTGGTCAGCGTGCGCTTTTTCAAATCCGCTTCTGGAATATCTGGCGGATTCAACCACCTATCCCGCTGTTCAACTAATTCTTTTGCGGCTTGGGCGATTGCTTTGACGCGTTTGTCATTCTTGGATTCTTTGCCCGGCGGAAATGGGAACGGGAATGTTTCAAACGTGGTGGTAGGTGTATAGCGCGGGCGGTCAGTCAACGCCGTGCCCATCCGCAACGCCCAGATTTCGTGGACGCGCGAATGGAGAACGCCGAAGAAAAAATCATCGTCACGGGCAATAACGTACAAAGTGTGATCTGGAAGCGCTTCCTTATCAAACCAGGTGAACAAACGATGCTTGGAAACATTAGGCGTCACAATATACCGACTCAAATCCTTAATCGAGGCACGTGTATCGAGCACCAAACGGCGATGCCACCACCAGTATTCTTTTTCTCTTGGAGCATTGGAGTTGTCGCGTACAGGTTTCACCACCTGTTTTACATATTCGAACGGTTGCTCATAACGCGCGGCTTGTTCTTGTGACATTTCGCCAAAATCAATAATCCATGTCTTGGACCACTTGGCTGTCATATCACGCGCATTGTAATATGGTCGTACGACATCAGAATTTGGACGCCCATTGGGATTCCCTTTTGCTTCAAGCATCTTGTGTGCCGTTGTTTCATCAATATCGAAAGGCCCACCCTTTTCGTCACTGCGAAAACAAATTCCTTCGTTCTCTTTCAGTGTGCTTGCCTCAGTCAGATTTGCAGACGCTGTCAGATTCGCATTGATACTCGGCACTGTCTTACCGTCCATCTGTCGCATTGTTTCTTCGCCGTTATCGAATCCAATCACCGAAACACGCACCGCCGCACCATCCAAAATCCAGTCGCGGTCACTCCACGCCATAAAAATATCACCAGTCTCTTTGATGCGTTCCAAAACTTTTCGATTCGCGCCGCCACGGATGCCTTGTGTGGCGAGCAATCCCGCGCGTTTTACTTTGTCTTGTTCAATCATCGCCCGCGCTTTTTCAAACCAGTACGTCACCAAATCGGCAGACGCAGGTACGCGGTCTTTATAAAGTGCGAACAAATCGTCCACGTACTTGTCGCCCAAACCTTGTCGTATTTTATTGCCACCCAGGAACGGCGGATTGCCAACAACCACATCGGCGGGAATCCATTCGGGTTCCATTGACTTGTCGTTCGCGTCGTGCGTCAAAATCGCGTCCATCAACCTGATCGTCTCAATTGCTTTGAGAATCGGTTCGGCGGGATAGCCAAAGCCGTTGTCGCGCCGCCACTGAATATAGCCAATCCAAATGGAGGTCTGCGCCAAATCGTGTGCGTATGGATTGATTTCGATGCCGTGCATTTGCAGCGGTGAAGGCGATGGATTCACGTCGGGCAAGAGCATCGGCAAGCCGAGTTCGCTACCAAACACCGAGACCTCTTTCCACAAATCGAGCAAGAGCAAAAGCGCGACGTACAAAAAGTTGCCACTGCCGCACGCGGGATCGAGTACCGTGATCTTTGCCAGTTCGCTCGCAAAGCCGAGGAGCAAATCGCGTAGAGCGTTTTGTTTGTTGCGACTGCGCCCATTCGCGATTGTGCGCGCCTGCTGTTTCACTTGTTCCCAGTGTCGCCGCAGTGGAGCCATCAGTACTGGTTCGACGATGAGCAGAATATCTGCTTTGCTCGTGTACTGCGCGCCCAGTTTAGCGCGCTCGGACGGATCGAGCGAACGCGAAAAGAGCGTGCCCAAAATGGACGGCTCGATGCTCGACCAGTCGAGGTCGCACACGCCTGCGAGGATGCTCATCCCGTCGCTGTCGAGCGCGAGCGCGGTGCTATCGTTGAACAGACCACCGTCGAAATATTTGATGTCGTCCGCGCCAAACGCGCCGCCCGATCTCATCGCCGCAAACAATTGCGCGACGCGCTGCTGGAATGATTCGGGGTGCGTGACCGACGATTTGACCAGTCGCGTGAAAATCTTGTTGGGCAACAATCCGATGTCTTCGGCAAAGAGGCAGAACAAAATGCGAATGAGAAAATGCGCGGCGGCGTGCGATTCTGCGCCGTCGCGTCGCAAGAATTCGGCAAGGTGCGCAAATTCTTTGGCGGCTTGTTGTGTGACCTGCTCCGCCGTCTGTTGCGATTTGAACGCTTGCGGATTCTCAAACGCAGTCTTGATTTGTTCGACACCTTGCGGGGTCAGCAAATCATCCAGTGTAATCGTGATGGCGCGTTTGACGGTGTTGGTAAAGTTGGTATGAATTTCAATGCGATCAATATCGGAGACGATCAAGAGCGGAGGATTCTGTAACGATTCGCGGTACTGTTGCAACTGCGCGTATGCTTTGACAAGGTCGGAATGTTTGCCCTTGTATTCCCATGCAAATGTGTTGCGCAGAAACACGTCTGCCCAGCCTTGTCTGCCACCGTCGCTTTTGCTTGCACCCGCTTCAAACGTAAACCATTCACCTTTCGGGTCGGCTTCCGACGGTGTTTGATGACCAATGAGGTGGCACAGGTCAATAAAATGTTCTTGCGCGATTTTCTTTTCGTTTGCTGTGACCTTGCGCCATTTGGCGACGAACTCTTGGGGGGAAATGGTTGTGGGCATTTATTGTCTGACCTCAGCGGGATAACAAAAACACCTGCCACTCACGCGCAAACTCATTATAACCCAAGCTCACGCAGAATCCAAACACACGGTAGGGACATCCAATTGAACGCTTCCTATATTGCCACTATATCACACCTTGCGGCGTCGTCGCTGGTTGCTCCTCCCGCCTAAACTGACTCGTATACAACGCGTGATACACGCCGCCGCGCGCAAGCAATTCGTCGTGCTTGCCGCGCTCGACCACTTCGCCGTCTTGGATGACGATCACCTGATCCGCGTTGCGAATCGTAGACAAGCGATGCGCGATGACGAACGAGGTGCGCCCGCGCAATAATTCTTCCAGCGCTTGCTGAATCAAGCGTTCGGTGCGTGTGTCCACCGACGACGTCGCTTCGTCGAGAATCAGGATGCGCGGATTCGCAAGTGCGGCGCGCGCAATCGAAATCAATTGCCGCTGACCCTGGCTCAACCCCGTGCCGCGTTCGCCCAACACGGTTTCGTATTGCTTGGACAACCGTTCGATGAACGAATCCGCGCGGACGAGTTTCGCCGCCGCGATCACTTCTGCATCCGTCGCGTCGAGGCGACCGTAACGGATGTTGTTCATCACCGTATCGCTGAACAAAAATGTGTCTTGCAACACGATGCCGATTTGCGCGCGCAGCGACGCGCGCGTCACTTCGCGCACGTCCACGCCGTCAATCTTGACCGCGCCGCCGACCACGTCGTAAAAACGCGGAATCAAATTGATGATCGTCGTCTTGCCCGCACCCGTCGGTCCGACGATCGCAACCGTTTGACCTGGCTCGGCGCGCAGCGACACGCCGCACAACACGCGCTCGCCCTTTTTGTACTCCGCGTCCACGCGATCGAATTCGACCGCGCCAACAATCGGCGGCAGCGCGCGCGCGTTCGATTTGTCCGTCACATCGGGCTGGGTGTCGAGCAAATCGAAAATACGTTCCGCGCCCGCAATCGCGCTTTGGATGTTCGTCCACAACACCGAAATTTGTTGAATCGGCTGATTGAAGCGCTGAACGTAACCCAGGAACGTGACGATCAACCCGAGCGACATTGTCGTGCCGAATAAATTCTCTCCGCGCAGTAACGCGATTCCGCCCACGACGACGACGAGCGCGATCGCGAGATAGCCCAGCGCTTCGAGTGTGGGCGCGAGCGCGGAGGTGAACGCCACCGCGCGAATGTTCGCGTCGCGATACGCCGCGCTGGAACGTTCGAATTCCGCGATGTTTGCGTTCTCGCGATTGAACGCCTGCACTTCGCGCACGCCCGCGATACTCTCCTGCAAATTTGCGTTCACGTTGCCGATCTCTTTGCGCGTACGGCGAAACGCGCGCCGCGCCTGATCGGAAAACCAGGTCGTCGCGAGAATCATCAGCGGCACGACCGCCATACTGACGAGCGCGTACGCGACACTCTTCGTCAGCATATTCCACGTAATCCAAACGAGCAGCAGCGCGCCGCTGACGACTTGGATGAGCGCAAAGTTGATCGCCTGCTGAAGCGTGTCCGTGTCGTTCGTGATGCGACTCATCACGTTACCCGTTTCGTTTTCCGCGTAAAATCCAACTGACAAACGGTGCAGATGTCGAAAAACGTCGACGCGTAATCTCTTGAGCACGCGCTGACCCGTCCAGGTCATCACGTAAAACATCAGCCCGCCAAGAATCGCGCCGAGAAGGTAGATGCCGACGAGCGTCGCGACCAAGCCGCCCAAGCCCGCCAGCGTTTCGTCCATCGTGCGATTCGGATGGATCGGTGTATACCAACAATTCGTCGCGCGCATTTCTAGTGTGGCTTTGGACAATTCTTGAAACTGCGGTTCGGGCGCAGGCGCGAGAAAACAATCCACCACTTGCCCCGTGAGATCGGGTGTGATGACTTGCGTCCACGTGTTGACGATCATCAATCCCGTGACGAGCACGAGCATAAACCAGTACGGTTTGAAATATGAACCTAGCCGCGCGAGCGTTGCGCCGACGTTGCCTGCCTTGCTCGTTTCTTGCGCAAGCAAGTGGCGCGGACCACCAGGACCGTGAAACATTTATCGAGCCTCCACTGAAGACCGAGGACGGAGGACGGAAGACGGAGGAATGTCGTCCGTCGCCGGTCGTCGGTCGTCCGTCGTCCCTGCATCGCCGATCAATTGCGAATGATAAATCTCCGCGTACATCTCGCTCTCTTCCATCAACTCTTCGTGCTTGCCGCGCGCGACGATTTCGCCTTTGTCGAGCACAAGAATTTGATCCGCGTTCAGCACGGTGCTGATGCGCTGCGCGATGACGAAACTCGTCCGCCCGCGCATTAGTTGATCGAGCGCGTGTTGGATTCGATACTCGGTGGCGAGGTCAACGCTGCTCGTCGAATCGTCGAGAATCAGGATGCGCGGATCGAGCAACAACGCGCGCGCAATCGCGACGCGCTGTTTCTGCCCGCCGCTCAACGTTGCGCCGCGCTCGCCGACGAGCGTATCGTAGCCATCGGGAAAATCGCCGATGAAATCGTGCGCCTCGGCGGCGCGCGCCGCCGCGATCACCGCGTCCATCGTCGCGTCGGGACGCCCGAACGCGATGTTGTCGCGAATCGTGCCGCTGAACAACGTCGTGTCTTGCAACACGATCCCGATTTGCGAGCGGAGCGAATCGAGTTTGACATCGCGCACGTCGTTGTCGTCAATCGTTACGCGCCCTTCGCTGGCGTCGTAAAAGCGCGGAATGAGATTGATGATCGTCGTCTTGCCGCTGCCCGTCGCGCCGAGCAGCGCGATCGTCTGACCTGGGTTCGCTTCAAAACTGACGCGCGACAACACAGGTTCGGAACTGCCGAAATAGCGAAACGTGACGTTCTCGAATTTCACGCGACCCTGAATCGGCGCAAGCGCGCGCGCGTTCGGCTTGTCGGTGACGTCGTTCTTCGCGTCGAGAATCTCAAAGATGCGCGACGCGGACGCGGCGGCTTGCGACATTTGCGATATGATCATTCCCAACATTCCGAGCGGGAAGAAAACGTACAGCAGGTAGAGCGAAAATTTTTGCCACTCGCCAATCGTCAGCGCGCCGCCCAGGATTTGCCGACCGCCAAAATACAACACGGCGGCTTGCCCCAGGTTCATAATCAGAAAGATAAACGGAAACAGAAACGAAAAGACACGCGCGATGACGAGTTGTTGCCGCATCAAATCGTCCGCCGCGCGATTGAAACGGGCTTGCTCGTTCGGCTCGCGCACGAACGCTTGTACGACTTTGATGCCCGCGAGGTTCTCCTGCAAAATCGTGTTGAGCGTCGAAAGCTTTTGCTGCACGCGCGTAAACAATGGCTGGGCAACCGCGCCAAAAGCCATAAACAAGACGAGCGCAATCGGCAGCGTCGGCAGAATTACCAGCGTCAACGGAACGTTCGTCAGCCACAACACGATCAGCGTGCCGAACAACAGGAGGAACGCTTGCAGCACCATCATCAAACCTTGCCCGATGAACAGCCGCGTTTTCTCCACGTCGTCGGTCGCGCGAATCATCAATTGCCCCGTCTGGTTTTGATCGTGATACGAAAACGAGAGCCGCTGAATCTTGGCGAACAATTCATTCCGCAGATCGAACGCGACGCCCTGCGACGCGCGTTCCGCGTTGTACGATTGCGTGAACGCGAACAGTCCGCGCATCGCCGCGAATCCGACAATGCCGACGGCTGACGCGATCAACCAGGTTTCCAAGTCCGCGCGCGTGAATGGTGGCGGCGCGGTGGTTGCCGGCACGGCGAGCGCGCCGCCGCGCGTGATTGCGTCAATCGTCGCTTGGACGAGTTGCGGCACCATCAATTGCGCCAGCGTCGAAATGAACAAACTCGCGTAGGCGATTACCGCGACGCGACGGTAGCGGAACAGGTACCGAATCGCGCGTTGCAGTCCCGCGAAACTGACGCGGTCGCCGCGCGCGCGTGTTGTTTTCATCGTCATTTGTGTGCGCATCGTGGTTGATTATATGCTGGCGGTGAGCAAATGACAAATGAGTAAATGAGAATGAGCAAATGACAAATGAACGAATGACAAATGTCAGACGAGGAATGATGAGCGATTTGTTCATTTGCAATTTGTCATTTGTCATTCGCTTCTTGGCATCCCGCGCGTTTTGTGCTATATCTATTTGGGGATGGCGGTAGGGGCGAAGCATTTTTTGTCCTGAGCGGAGCGAAGGATCAGAAAAATGCTTCGCCCTTACATCGCGATCTTGAGAGTCCTGATGCAAAACAAATGGTGGATTTTCCTTTCAGTCGGCGTCGGCGCGTTTATGTCGGCGATTGGCGTCAGCGTCGTCAATATCGTTTTGCCCGTCGTGAGTACCGATTTCGGCGTGGACGTTTCCACAATCGAATGGGTCATTACCGTTTATTTGCTGATCGTCAGCGGGCTATTGTTGAGTTTCGGTCGCTTGGGCGATTTGCGCGGACACAAGGTTGTCTACGTGTCGGGTTTTGTGATTTTCCTGATCGCCGCGCCGTTGTGCGGGTTCGCGCAGAACGCGCCGATGTTGATCGCGGCGCGCGCGCTGCAAGCGTTCGGCGCGGCGATGGTTTTTTCCAATTCACCTGCGATCCTCACGAAAAATTTTCCTGCGACCCAGCGCGGTCAGGTGTTGGGTCTGCAAGCGATGATGACGTACCTGGGTCTCACCGTGGGTCCATCGCTCGGCGGGTGGCTGACGATGCAATTCAGCTGGCGCGCGGTCTTTTTCATCAACCTGCCGATTGGCTTGCTGGCGCTGTGGTTGAGCGCGCGTTTCATTCCGCGCGACGCGCCATCGGAAAAACGCGAACCATTCGATTTGATTGGCGCGGCAACATTTATGATCGGTCTCGTTCTGCTGTTGCTTGCGCTGAATCAAGGTCACGCGTGGGGCTGGTCATCGCCGATCATCGTCGCGATGTTGATTGCCGCGTTCGGCATCGCCGCGATTTTCTTGCGGATCGAACGACGCGTTGCCAGCCCGATGCTCGATCTCACGCTGTTTCGCGCGCGACTTTTTTCGGCGGCGACGGTCAGCGCGATCGCGAATTACATTTGCATTTACACCGTTTTGTTTTTGATGCCGTTCTATCTGATCCGGGCGCGCGGCTTTAATCCCGCGCAAGCCGGGCTGCTCCTCACCGCGCAGCCGCTGTTGATGGCGATCAGCGCGCCCTTGAGCGGCGCGCTCTCCGATAAAATCGGTTCGCGTTTTTTGGCGACCCTGGGTATGGCGATTCTCGCGCTCGGCGCGTTTTTGCTTTCGCGCCTCGATTCTGTGTCGTCGTCCGCCGAGATCGCGATTGCGCTCGCAGTCGTCGGTTTGGGCACCGGCATTTTTTCTTCGCCGAACAACAGCGCGTTGATGGGCGCGGCGCCGCGCCATCGGCAAGGGATCGCGGCGAGCGTCTTGGCGACGGCGCGTAACGGCGGAATGGTTTTAGGCGTCGGACTCGCGGGCGCGATCTTTGCGACGGTGCAGACGCAATTCGGCGGAACGATCTTTGACGCGATCAGCGCGGGGTTGCTGGCTGCCGCGCTCGTTGCGCTGATCGGCGCGTTGACTTCGGCGATGCGGTGATCGAGTGCAATGCTTTCAGGTGTGTGTTAGCGTTTCGATTTCTCGAAGCAGGAACGGCAAGTTGGGGCGCGAGAAACTGATCTCGAATGCGGGGACGCGGTTGCGTTTGATGTCAGGGGGAATATGTTTGTGGTGGGGAAACGTGGATGCCAATGTTCGATCGTTTGGATGCGGAAAGTCGTCGTACCAATATAGACGCTCTTCGCCTCGATAAACTTCGTAGCCATACGCCGTGATTTGGGCGGCGTCGAAATCCAGCTCTTCGCGTATTCGCAAATGCGTTCCATTCTGGAAGACAATGTCGCCCTCGGCAATTCCTGTGTAGGGGCTGTCAGACCACACGATCACAGTCGAGTGTTTGATGTCGGGGCGGTCGAGCAACTGCGCGACACAACGACTATACGCCGCAAGCGACGTGAAGGGGGATTCGTTCATCGTTAGTAGGCGGGTTGAAAACGCAGCGTCTCACTTAATTCGCGCTGTTTGAGTTGGGTCAGGTATGTTTGTTTGCGCCGTTGCCATGTTTCGTAGAGTCCTTTCCAGCGGCTGAAATCCGCGCGCGTTTCGTCGAACTCGTCATAGCGCGTCAGTTTGCCCGACATCAACGCGGCGTAGAAATCTTCGCTTAGGATGCCGTACTTTTCTTCGTAGAGTGTCAAGCGGCGTTCCAGTAGTTTCATTTCGATAACTAACTCGTGAATCTCCATATTCGCCTCCCTAGATGCGATTGTGATTTTACCACACCTGCGCTGAATTTGCGAATTTCGTTCTTGGGCGATTGGGCGGGTATTCGATTTGATTTTATCGCGGCGTATGAGTATAATAATCCCAATTCATCGTCGTTCAAACCAGGAGGGGGACAATGCGCGAATTTAGAGGCAAACTCGCACTCATCATCGGCGTCATTTACGTCGCCTTTGTCGCGTGGTCGTTGTACGGCGCGGTGATGCCCGTCGAAACGTATCTGTTTCGAATGGTGCATCTGGGTTTCATCTACGCGCTCGCATTTTTAGTTTATCCTCTTTCGAAAAAACAAGACCGTTGGACGCGCTGGCTCGACCTCGCGTTTGCGATCCTGGGTGTCCTCGCGATTGCGTACGCGCTCGTTGATCTCGACGCGTTCATCCGCCGCTCTACGCTTCCCGATCCGCCCGATCTGTTCTTCGGGCTTGCCGCGATTCTTTTGTTGATCGAACTCTCGCGTCGTGTCGTCGGCAATACATTTACGTTTGTTCTGCTCGGATTTCTTCTCTACATTTTCTTCGGTCCACTTTTCCCCGGTCCGATCGCGCACAAAGGGTACGATATTGATCGCCTCGTCGGTCATATGTTTATGACGCTCGAAGGCATCTTCGGCGTGCCGCTCTCCGTGAGTGTGTCGTTCGTGATGCTGTTCGTCGTCTACGGCGTGATGATGGACGCGGCGGGTGCGGGACAATTTTGGATGGAACTCTCGCTCGCATTGATGGGGCGCAGTCCGGCGAGCGCGGGGCGCGGCGCGGTGATGACGACCGCGCTGCTCGGCGGTCCGCAAGCGAGCGGCGTCGCGACGACAATGTCCGTTACGCCGATTATGTGGCCCATCTTGAAAAAAGCCGGATACACCGCCGATATGGCGGCGGGCTTGGTCGCGGCGGGCGGCATCGGCGCGGTGATTTCTCCGCCGATGATGGGCGCGGCGGCGTTCTTGATTATGCAATTCTTGCGCGTCTCGTTTTGGGATGTGATCGTAATGGTCACGATGCCGACTGTGCTGTACTATGTCGGCACGTTTATGATGGTGGAGATGGAAGCGCGCAAGCACAATTTTGCGCCGCCCGATTCAACCGGTAAGACGTTTGTCGAGGTGATGCGGACGCGCGGCTATCATCTCATTTCGATCGCGGTGCTCGTCACGTTGTTGGTCTTGGGACGTTCGCCGGAAGATGCCGCGCTCTGGGCGATTGCCGCGGTGATCGCGACGAGTTTCTTGAGCAAGGATCGCGCCGAGTGGCTCACGCCCGCGCGCATTTGGGATGCGACGATCGAAGGCGCGAAAAATATGTTGCCGGTCGCGATTCTGCTTGCGGCAGCCGGGTTGATCGTCGGCGTCTTTTCGCTCACCGGACTCGGACTGAAAATTTCGAACATCATCATGTCGCTCAGCGGCGGCTCGACGATTCTCGCGCTCTTACTCGCGCTGCTCGCGTCGTTCATCATCGGGTTGTCGCTGCCGATCACCGCGACGTATATTATGACCGTCGTGATGGTCGCGCCCGCGCTCGTCAAAGTCGGCGTGCCGGAACACGTCGCGCATCTGCTCGCGTTTTATTTCGCGGTGCTGTCGGAGGTGTCGCCGCCGGTCGGGCTTTCGCCGTCGGCGGCGGCGGCGGTCACCGGCGGCAACCCGTTCGGCGCGATGATGCAAGCGTGGAAATATTCGCTGCCCGCGTTCCTCGTTCCATTCTTTTTTGCCGCGACGACGGTGGGCGCGAACTTGCTGATCGTCGGCGCGAGCTGGGGCGGCTTTATCGAAGCGACAGCCACAGCGATACTCGCGCTGATGTTTCTTGCGGTCGGCATCATCGGCTTTTTCCGCGGCGCGCTGAATTGGATCGAACGCGCGATCCTGATCGTGATCGCGTGTATGATGGTGCTTGATCCGATTGACTTGTCGTTGATGGGTTTACTGCCGGTGGCAGTCGCGCTGGTTGTGGTCGCGCGGAATTATTTTTTGAATCGTCCAACCGCGCGGACGGTTTGATCTATTCCAATCCAAATTTTTTTCAGGAGGAGAAGATGAAAGTCAGAACGATTATTTTCGCGATCGCGTTGATCGCGTTGTTGGCGGCATGCGCGCCTGCGCCAACGCCCGCGCCGACCGCCGCGCCGCCGACCAAAGCACCGGCGGTTGAACCAACGAAAGCGCCGATCGCGACAACCGCGCCCGCGCAACCGACGGCGGTACCGCCCACTGCCGCGCCCAAGCCGACTGATCCACCCAAACCGATGGCGTTCAGTCTGGTGACCGGCGGCACCGGCGGCGTGTGGTATCCGCTCGGCGGCGCGATTTCCGGCGTCGTCGGCAAGAACGTGCCGGGCGTCTCCATCACGGTCGAAGCGACGACGGCGGCGACGGACAATTTGAAACTGCTCACCGCCAACAAAGCCGGGATGGCGTTCGCGTACGATTATCACGCGGGCTGGGTGAACGATGGCAAGATGCCCGGTCTCACCGGCAAGTTCAACACGCGCATCTTGATGGCGTTCTACGAACAACCGTTGCACGTCGTCACGAAAGATGGCACCGGGATCAAGACGCTGGAGGATCTCAAGGGCAAGCGCGTCTCGACCGGCGCGCCGAACAGCGGCACGGAAGAGCAAGCCGGGTACGTGCTCAAAGGGCTCGGCATTGACATTGACAAGGACATCAAGCGCGAGAAACTGGGCGCGGCGGAATGTGTCGCCGGACTCAAGGACGGCAAACTCGACGCGTTCTTCTGGAGCGGCGCGGTGCCAACCGCTTCGATCATTGACCTGGCGAACACGCCCGGTTTGAAAATGGTCTTGCTCCCGATCAGCGGCGACGTGGGCAAAAAGATTATGGACGCGAATCCCGGCGTCTTTCACGCGACCGCGTTCAAAAAAGATTCGTACAAAGGCGTGGACGCGGACGTGCCAACGATCGGCATTACCGCGGTGATCCACGTGCTGGACACCTTCCCCGAAGATCGCGTCTATCAGATCGTCAGCGCGCTCTTTACGAATATGAACGATCTGGCGATCGTCGCAAAAGAAGTCAAGGACTTGACTCCGGCGAAATCAATGGCGCAGTTGGGTCCCGACGCGCAGAAACTGTTGCACCCCGGCGCGATCAAGTTCTTCAAGGAAAAAGGCGCGCTCAAGTAGAGATGACAGAGGACAGATGACAGACGACAGACATCTGTCATTGCGAGGAGCGAACTCTGCGACGAAGCAATCTCCGACTCGGCGTTGGAGGTTGCTTCGTCCCTTTGTAATTCTAGGCGCGCTCGTCTTGTTGTTGGGATTCGCGTCGCAAATTACTGCGCCGGGATTCACGCGCGTAGAATTGCGCGACGCCGCAACCGGGCGCGAAATCTTTACCGCGATTTTGCGCGATGGCGCGCCGATCACGTTGACGTGGCGCAATTCGCTCTTCAATCTCGACGTGACCGAAGCGTTCGTCGTGGAAAATGGCGCGCTGATCCAAACCGAAGTGACGTTTGCCGATCCGCGCGCGCGAAGCGTGCCACCGCCCGTCGTCGCGCCCAGCGATGTGAACGATCTGTACCACACCGGCGGCGCGTTCTCGGCAAAGGGATTGCGGCGACCGTTCACGCGGATCGCGTATCGCGTCGGCGAAATCGGCGATCCGAAAATGACGATTGGCGCGCGCGTGATCGAGTTCAAGCGCGAGGTTGGATTCGGCGGCAGCATTGTTTTGACGACGCGCGCGGTCAGCGTGGGGGAAATTGTAGGACAAATTTACAAATTTGTCCTACGCAATGAGGAAAAAATGAGCAACGCAGATTACGCGATTGATCTTTTCAAGCAGGGCTTTGCCTGATCGCAAGCGGTACTTGCCGCGTGCGGCAAGCAATTTGGAATGGATGAGCAAACGGCGCTGCGCGTCGCGTGCGGATTCGGCGGCGGGGTCGGACGTTTGGGGCTGACCTGCGGCGCGGTGACCGGCGCAGTGATGGTCATCGGCTTGAAGTACGGCAAAGTCAAAGTGGACGACGATGCGGCGAAAGAAAAGACGTACGCGCTCGTTCAGGAATTCGCGCGCCGATTTCGCGCGCGGAACAAATCGCTGAATTGTACGGAATTGCTGGGTTACGATCTTGGCACAGCAGAAGGACGCGAAAAAGTGAAGGAGAAAAATCTCGCTACGACCGTTTGCGAAAAGGCGGTCAGGGACGCGGCGGAGATCTTGGAGGAAATTCTCTAGGTGGTCGCGGGCAAAGTAAAATAAAACGTCGAGCCCTTGCCCTCGATACTCTCCGCCCAGATTTTGCCGCCGTGCGCTTCGATCAGATGTTTGGCGATCGCGAGTCCCAGCCCGGTGCTGTGCGGTTCGTCCGCGCGCCGCGCGTGCTCCAATTTGAAAAAGCGTTCAAAGATGCGCGGCAAGACCGCCGCCGGAATCCCGATGCCGGAATCCTGCACGTAAAGTTCAATCATATCGCCAACCGCGCGCGCGCCCATCGCAATTCGACCGCGCGCGGGCGTGAATTTGATCGCGTTGTGCAAGAGATTGCCCAGCGCGCGCTGCGCGCTCGCCGGATCAGCCAAGACGCGCAGATCGGCGGGCGCTGTAATTTCCAGCGCGAGTTCTTGCCGTTCGATCTGCGGACGAAACCGCTCGACGACTTGCGCGACAAGATCCGCGATCGGCGTTTCTACCAGTTTGATCGGCATCTGTCCCGATTCGATGCGCGCCAAATCCATCAATTCATCCGTGAGTTGGCGCAACGCGTCCACCTGGCTCAACAATTTGGTGAGCCACAGGCGCGCGGGCGACGCGTCAACCAGTTCTTCTGCGAGCGTGTCCGCCAGAATGCGGAGCGCGGTGATCGGCGTGCGAAGTTCGTGCGAGATGTTTGCGACGAAATCGCGGCGCACGCGTCCGAGACGTTGCAGTTCGGTGATCTCGCTCAACACGATCAGCGCGCCGAGGGTGCCGCGAATCATACACGCGCGGACGACGATGCGAAACGCGCGCTCGTCCTTGACGACGATTTGCGACAGCGATTCGGCGCGCCGCGCCAGCACATCCGCAATCAGCGCATCGAGTTGCCACCCCCACGCCAGTTGGGCGAACATTCGCCCGCGCGCATCCGAAACGTTCAGCATTTCTACTGCCATCCCATTCAACCACACGGCTTGCCCACGCGCATCGAGGAGGACGACGCCTTCGCTAATCGTTTGGTTGACGGTATCCCATTGCTCGTTGCGATAGTGCAACTCGGCGCGCGCGTCATCGCGTTCGCGGCGCGCTTGACGCAAGCGTTCCAGCGCGACTTGATTGTGCCGCGTGACAAGCCACGCGCCGAGGGCGCCGATCACCAGCGCGCCTGCGATAAAACTTACCAGTCCTTCCATCAGCCCTCGAACCGATAGCCCAAGCCGCGCACCGTCTCAATGTGCTGCGGATTCGCCGGATCATCTTCGATTTTTTCGCGCAGCCAACGGATATGCACGTCCACCGTGCGCGTATCGCCGTCGAAATCGAATCCCCACACGCGTTGTAGCAGCAGATCGCGCGTCAGCACCGCGCCCTTGTGCCGAATCAATTCCGCGAGCAGATCGAATTCTTTTGGCGCGAGCGTCAGCAATTGCTCCGCGCGCCACGCGCGATGTCCCACCAGATCGAGCGTCAGATCGCCGGCTTGCAATTTCGTTTCGGGTTCGCGCCGCCCGCGCCGCAGCACCGCGCGCAAGCGCGCCAGCAATTCGCCGAGCGAAAACGGCTTGGTGATGTAATCGTCCGCGCCGGTGTCCAAGCCAATGATGCGATCCACTTCGCCGCTGCGCGCGGTCAGCAAAACGATGGGCGCGTTCATTTCGCGGCGCAGGGTGCGGCAGACCGTCAGCCCGTCAAGTCCCGGCAACATCACGTCGAGGAGGATCAGATCGGGTTTGTGCTCGCGCGCGAGATCGAGCGCAGTGACGCCGTTGTCCGCCTGGATCACCGCGTACTCTTCGCGCGCCAAATTGTACGCGAGTGTTTCGCGTAACGTTTGATCGTCTTCGACTAACAACAGTTTCGTCATCGGCGATTCAGGGTGTTGGCGTTGCGTCGCTGTCCCAGTCCCACGTGTCAATCTCCGGCATCAATTGATATGCGGTAAGATCAAGTTGCAAGGGCGTGATCGAAACGTACCCTTCGGCGAGCGTGCCGGTGTCGGTGCCGCGCTCGGGTACGCTCGTCGGCGATTCGCCGATGATCCAGTAGTACGGTCGTCCGCGCGGATCGGCGCGGCGATCCAGTTTGTCGTGATAGACGCGCAAGCCCATTCGCGAAATGCGAAAGCCCTTGATCTGATCGGCAGGCAGGAATGGAATATTGACGTTGAGCAGGACGTTCTTGGGGAGACCATAGCGCGCCACCGCGCGCGCGACGCGCTGGGCGATCCGCGCGGCGGGCATGAAATCCACTGGCGCGGTATTGCCTTCGGGCTGATCCAATGAGAACGCGATCGCGGGAATTTCCCAGATCGTCGCTTCCATCGCGGCGGTGACGGTGCCGGAGTACGTCACGTCGTGTCCGACGTTCGCGTACGAATTGATACCGGACACGACCAGGTCGAATTTCTCTTCGACAAAGCCATTCGCGGCAAGCGAGACGCAATCGGAGGGCGCGCCATCGCACGCCCACGCGCGCGTGCCGTCATCTAGTTTGATCTCTTTCACGCGGAGCGGGCGATCCAAAGTCTTGACGTGTCCCGATGCCGACCAGTTGCGATCAGGCGCGAGGATCGTGACCTTGCCCAGCGCGCGCATTTCTTGCGCCAGCGCGAGAATTCCCGGCGCGGTGACGCCGTCGTCGTTCGTTACGAGGATGTGCACTGGACGTTCCTTTCCGCCAGAAATTGCCGCAGGCGTTGCTCCAATTCGTCGGCGGTGCGCCGAAACGCGTTCAACGGTTCTGGATCGGCAGATGGATCGGGCAATGCCCAGTGCAATTTCTGGGTCGCGCCGAGAAAGATCGGGCAGACCTCTTCCGCGCACAGCGTGATCACATAGTCGAATGTGTCGCTTGCAAATTCGTTCACGCCCTTGGAACGCTGCGCGGACGCGTCGATGCCGCGTTCTTCCAAAACGCGCAACGCAAGCGGATGCACGCGCGAGGGCGCGCTGCCCGCGCTGAAGACTAGGACGCGCTCACCCGCGAGCGCGCGCAAAATTCCTTCCGCGAGTTGCGAGCGCGCGGAATTGTGGACGCAGAGGAAAAGAACACGAAGTTGATCTGACATTTTGTTCAACCGAGACCTGTCAGATTTTCGCCGCGGGCGAACCTGACAGGTCTGTTTCGCCATTTCTATTTGCCTTGAATGAATTCTTCCACCAGCTCGCGCGCCTTGTCGTCCGGGAATTGCTTGGGTGGCGATTTCATAAAGTACGAACTCGGCGCGACGAGCGCGCCTTTCATTCCGCGCTCCAGCGCGATCTTGGCGCAGCGCACCGCGTCGATCACGACGCCCGCGCTGTTCGGCGAGTCCCACACTTCCAATTTCAATTCGAGATTCAGTGGCACGTCCCCAAACGTCGTCCCTTCCATCCGAATGTAACACCACTTGCGATCCGTCAGCCACGGCACGTAATCGCTGGGACCGACGTGGACGTTGTCGGGATCAAGATTGTGACCGAGCATCGAAGTGACCGCGTTGGTTTTGGAAATCTTTTTCGATTCCAGCCGCTCGCGTTCGAGCATATTCATAAAATCGGTGTTGCCGCCGAAATTCAATTGATACGTGCGATCCAAGCGCACGCCGCGATCTTCGAACAGACGCGTCAGAACGCGGTGCGTGATCGTCGCGCCGACCTGGGACTTGATGTCATCGCCGACAATCGGCAAGCCGCGCTCTTCGAAACGTTTCTGCCAATATTTTTCGCGCGCGATGAACACGGGAATGCAATTGACGAACGCGCACCCTGCGGCAAGAACTTGTTCCACGTACCACTTGGTTGCTTCTTCCGAACCGACCGGCAGATAGTTGATGACGACATCAGCTTTGGTCGCTTTCAAAATGCCGACGACATCGTCCGTCGGTCCCGGCGCTTTTTCGATCACCTGCGACAAATATTTGCCGAGTCCGTCGTGCGTCATCCCGCGATGCACTTTGACGCCGGACTTGGGCACGCTGGCGAATTTGTACGTGTTGTTGGGCTGGGTGTAAATCGCCTCCGCTAAATCCTTGCCGACTTTGTTTTTGTCAATGTCGAACGCGGCGACGATCTCGATGTCGCCGACGTGATAGCCACCCAAGTTGACGTGCATCATCCCCGGCACCTGGGTATCAACGGGCGCGTCCTGGTAGTAATGAACTCCCTGGACGAAACTGCTCGCGCAATTGCCCACGCCGATAATCGCGACGCGAACCTTACGACTTTTTTGTTTTGCCATAAAAACCTCCCAGAATGTATGATGGTATCCGAAAACGCGGTTAGATGCGTTTCCCTACAGTCACCTACATTCCGAGTATATTCTAAAATATGAAACCCACAAATCCAGAATGAATCGCGTTAGGTGGTTTCTTTATTAGCGGCGATGGGGCGCTTGAGATGCGCGGCATAATCCGGCAAGATGCGTTCATACGGTTCGTTCATCAGCGGCGACGAAATGATATAATCGGCAGAGGTTCGATTGCACGCGACCGGAATGTTCCAGACGACGGCGATCCGAAGCAACGCTTTGACGTCAGGATCGTGGGGCAGCGGTTCTAGCGGATCCCAAAAGAAAATCAGAAAATCAATTTCCCCTTCGGCGATTTTTGCGCCGATTTGTTGATCGCCGCCCAGCGGACCGCTCTGCAACTTGGTGACGGTGAGTTCGAGTTCCTCTTCCAGCAAATTGCCGGTTGTGCCGGTGGCATAGAGTTCGTGCTGCGCCAAGAGGTCGTGGTTGAATTTCGCCCAGGCGACCAAGTCGCGCTTTTTGTTATCGTGCGCCACGAGCGCGATTTTCTTTCTCCAGAGTGGTGCTGATTCGTTCATGAACGATTCCACACGTTCAAGCGCGGATTTTCGGTGATGCCTGGAATGCGTCCGCGTTTGGCAATCGGCTTGCCGTCAATTTCCTTGAGATCGCCGGTGAAATCAATCGGCGGCGCGGCGCTGATCGCGCTGCCGACGCCATAGCCATCCACCGGCGCGCTCTCGCGCTTGAACAATTCGATCCGTTCCGGGTTGATGCCCCCGCTCACAAAGATTTTGACGCGCGCGTATCCGGCTTGATCGAGCCGCGCGCGGATTTCTTTGACAAGATCCGGCGTTACGCCTCCGCGCTCGGACGGCGTGTCGAGCCGCACGCCCCACAAACGATCGCCGAGCGCCTGCGCGACTCGGAGCGCCTCTTCGGCTTCGTCGCGAAAGGTGTCCACGAGCGCGACGCGATTCACTTCCGGCGGCATCCATTTATCGAATGCTTGGACGGCGCGCACGGTGTCGCCCAGAATCAAAATCAAGGCGTGCGGCATCGTGCCGCTGGGCTGTTTGTCGGCGAGGCGCGCGCCCGCCGGAGTCGCGCTCGTCGCGCAGCCGCCGATGATCGCCGCGTATTCCATTTGCGCGGAGACGTTTGGGTGGATGTGCCGCGCGCCAAATGCGATGACCGGCACGGGCGCGGCGGCTTGTACGATTTGTCGCGCGGCGGTCGCCCAACCGCTCTGCGACGCGAGAATTCCCAGTAGCGCAGTTTCGTACAAACCGAACGCGGAATAGCGCGCGCGGATTCGCAGGACGACCTGCTTGACGTTCATCGGCGCGCCTTCATCTAGCGTCCACACTTGCGCGTCAGCGGGCAACACGCGATTGAGCAGCGCGAACGCTTCACGCATCCCGCACAAGATTCCGTTGCGACTTGGAAATATTTCCATCACGACAATCGGGTCTAGTCCTTCGCGTCGCAAAATTTCGCGCGCGCGGTGAAAATAAATGTCGGCGGTGCCGCCGGACAGAGTCGCTTTGGCAATTGGCGGTGACGCGTTCATAATCGCATTCCGCTCCATTCGTTCATTGGCGTCGTGGATCGGACGATGCGCATCCCGGCATCGGCAAAGCGTTGGAACGCGGCGTCCGCTTGCGCGGTGTAATCTATCACGCCGGGGATGACGACCGGCGAGGTGCAATCTTCGAGCAAGTACACTTTTTCCGCCAGCGTATGATCGTGAATCAGAATGTCATCCAACAGATCGGCAATCGTCCACGCGACGCAATGACTCTTGGCTTCGCCAGCGATGATCACCGCGTCGAACTCTCGCAGTTTGCGGAAGATGCTGTCGCTTTTGGGCGCGAGCGGTTTGCCGGCGCAATCGGTTTTCACTTCGGGACTCAGCACCGAATAATGCTCGGTTAGCGGCGCGTCGCCCTTGACGTGAAAATCGGGTTGGTTATGGCGCACGAGACTATGAAAAAAGACGGCTTGCTCGAACGCGGAGACGAGCGCGTGTCCGATTCCGCCGAGCATCGCGTGGTAGGGCCAGATCGTCAGTTCGTACTTGCCACTGGCTTTGAGCTGGCGCGTGTAATGCTCCAAATGGCGTTGTCCGTACTCGCGGCTGATTCCAAGCGACGCGGCGAGCGCGGGATTGAATTTCCACACGCCACGCATTACATCGTCAATCGAAACGAGCGTGAATGGCGCGGGATGCTCGCCGCGCTCGTCGATCAGGTAGAGCGCGTGGAAAATCTGCGCGACTTGGTGCGTGTCCATCGTCGGAACGATTTGCGTGATGACGTTCAGGTGGCGATAGATGAATTCGCATAACCGTCGCGTATCGTCCACCGCGCCAATGCCGGAGCGTCCGCCGACGAACAGTTCGAATTCGGGAACGCAAAACGTGTTTTGGACATCTACAGCGACGAGACAGATCTTGAACGCGTCTGTTGCTGCGGGCTGGATGCGATATTGCTGTGTCCAGTGGGTTGCCGCGCGCGCGAGCACTTCGTACGGCACGCGCCAAACCGCGCCGACGCGCTCGGGAGTGTGGCTGGGTGGAATCGGGAGTGGATACATTGCGGCTCTTCGTTCACTCGACCATTTGATGGTTTTCGACGTTCAGTTCCTCCAACCGTCCGGTCGCCGCGTAAATCACGCGCTCGCCGATGTTGGTGACGCGGTCGCCGATGCGTTCGAGGTTGTGCGCGGCAAAGAGCAGGTTGAGCGCGCGCGTGACGGTGCGCGAGTCTTCCATCACGTACGTCATCAGTTCGCGGAAGATTTGCTTGTAGAGTTGATCGATTTCTTCATCGCGATTGCAGACGGCGCGTGCCAACTCCGAATCATTGCGTGCGACGGCGTCCAGGGCTTGCCCCAACATACTCTCGCACAGTTGCGCCATGCGCGGAATATCAATCAGCGGCTTGAGCAACGGTTCGTCGCCCATCCGAATCACGATTTCGGCGAGATTCTTGGAGTGATCGGCGATCCGCTCGAGTTCGATGGCAATCAACAGGATCGACATGATTTCGCGCAGGTCACTGGCGAGCGGTTGTTGGGTCGCAATCAATCTATACGCCCGCTCCTCGATGTCGTAGCGCATACGATTGATTTCGATGTCCTGCTTGATGAGCGATTGCGCCGTCACGCGGTCGCGCGTCTTGAGCGCCTCCGTCCCATCGCTAATCGTCTGCGTGGTGAGCGCGCCCAGGGCGAGCAAAGTTTTCTTCAGATCGTTGACTTGTTTTTCAAACGTATCGCGCGGCATAGTTTCCTCCAATGAGCCAATTGCCCAATATGCCAATGAGCCAAACCTCTCTGCCATTCGCTAATTTGGATCATTGGTTCATTGGCGTATTGGCTCATTGTCATCCAAATCGTCCAGTGATATAGTCTTCGGTCTCTTTCTTCGCCGGGTTGGTAAAAATCTGCGTCGTCGGTCCGAATTCCACCAACACTCCGGCGCGGTCCGGGTTCATATTCATAAAGGCGGTGAGACCGGACACGCGCGCGGCTTGTTGCATGTTGTGCGTGACGATGACGATGGTATACTCATTTCGCAACTGGATCATCAATTCTTCGATCTTGTACGTCGCAATCGGATCGAGCGCGGAGCACGGCTCGTCCATCAGGATCACTTCCGGCTTGACCGCGATGGTGCGCGCGACGCACAAGCGTTGTTGCTGTCCACCGGAGAGCGCCAGCCCGCTTTGGTGCAGTTTGTCTTTCACCTCGTCCCACAGCGCGGCGTCGCGCAGCGATTGCTCGACGATCTGTTCCAACGCTTTGCCGCCGACGCCCAGTAAACGGGGACCGTAGGCAACATTGTCGAAAATGGATTTCGGAAAAGGATTGGGGCGCTGAAAGACCATGCCAATCCGGCGGCGCACCAAAACGACATCCACGTTCCGGTCGTAAATATTCTCCCCGTCCAACGTGACACTGCCGCGCACGCGCGTGTGCCCCACCAAATCGCCCATCCGATTGAATGTCCGCAACAAAGTGGATTTGCCGCACCCGGACGAACCGATGATGGCGGTGATACTCTTTTCCGGAATATCCATCGTCACGCCGGCAATCGCGCGAAAATTGCCGTAGTAGAAATCCAAATTCTGAACGCGCATTTTGGTTTTTGTATCTGCCGAAGTTTCCTGCGGCGTGTTGCCCGACAGGGCGCGCGTGAATATGCCCAGCCGTTCTGATTGTGTCGTTTCCAACACTTTGATTTCTCCTTCAGTAGTTCAAGCCCATCTGCCGCGCGCGCCACCAAGTCAGCGCACGCGCCAGAATGTTCAGTCCCAGCACCAGCGCGATCAGAACGAGCGCCGCCGCCCACGCCTTCTCTTGCCAATCTTTGAAGGGCGACATCGCGTAGATGTAGATCGTGTGTGGCAGGGTCGCGGTGGACTCGTTAAGATCGGTGACCAAGCCGGTGCTGCCGAACGCGGTGAAGAGCATCGGCGCGGCTTCTCCGGCGGCGCGCGCGATCGCGAGCATAATGCCCGTGACGACGCCGTTCAACGCGGCAGGGAGCAAGACCTGCACACTCGTCTTCCAATTCGACGCGCCGAGCGCAAGCGAACCCTCGCGCAGGCCACGCGGTACCAGCTTGAGCATTTCTTCCGTCGTGCGCAAGACGAGCGGCAGCATGATGATCGCGAGCGCAACTCCGGCGGCGAACGCCGAGAAACGTCGCTGCGGCAACACGATGATCGTGTAGGCGAAAATGCCCATCACGATGGAGGGAATGCCCGAGAGCACGTCGGTGCCAAAACGGATGGCGAGACCCAGCGGAGTGTTTGGATAGTCTGCGGCGAAGAACGCGCCGATAATCGCGACGGGGATCGCAATGACACAGGCGACTCCGACGACGAGTCCGGTCCCGACAATGGCATTCACGATGCCTCCCCCCGGAACGCCGACGGGAGTGGGCAACTGGGTAAAAAATTCGATGTTAAGGAAACGACTCCCTTGGATTGTAACATAGAGTGTAATCCAAAGCAAGGGAATGATGGCGAGGACTGTCGCCGCGCCGGTCAGCGAGAGCATCACGATATTTGTGATCTTGCGTCGCGCGAAATGCGCCTTGGACATCCCGAGCAGAGGCGCACTGGTTCTGGGATGGTTTTGTGTTTGGTTCATACGCGCATCTCCGACGGAACACGCCGCGCGACCCGCCAGACCAGCAGCCGCGCGAACAGGTTCAAAACTAAAGTGATGAAAAATAGAATCAAACCGATTTCGATCAGCGCGCTGCGGAACAGGTCAATCGAAGACGCCTCGCCGAATTGACTGGCGATGATCGCGGACATAGTCGATCCGGGTTCGAGGATCGACGCGGTGAGATTATAGTTGTTGCCGATCACCATCGTCACCGCCATCGTCTCGCCGAGCGCGCGCCCCAGACCGAGAATCACCGCGCCGAGGATCCCGGACAAGCCGTAAGGAATCAAGACCTGCCAGATCATCTCCCAGTGGGTTGCGCCGAGCGCGAGCGCGGCTTCGCGTTGCGCGCGCGGAATCGCCTGGAACACGTCGCGACTGACCGCGCTGATCGTCGGTAAAATCATTACGGCGAGGATCAACGATGCGGCAAGCCGGCTGTACTGCGGACTGACTGATCCGGCGAAGAGCGGGATAAATCCGGCGATTGAGTTCAGGGTTTCGCCAATCGGCTTGACGATGGTCGGCGCGAAAACGTACACGCCCCACAAGCCGTAAATCACGCTGGGTACCGCCGCGAGTAATTCGACCAGGAATCCTAGTGTCCGGCTGAGCCAAGGTGTTGCGAGTTCTGCCAGAAAAATCGAGATACCTAAACCAAGCGGTAAGGCGATGACGAGCGCGAGAAGCGAAGTTTGCAGGGTGCCGTAGATGAAGGGGAGCGCGCCGAACTTGTCGCCGTATGGATCCCAATCCGCGCTGAAGATCAATTCCCAGCCGAATGCTTGGCGGGTCAAATGGGATTCCTGCCACAACTGCCACCCGATGGCGAGGACTGTCAACAGGGCGAGCGATCCGGCGATCAGCGTCAGCGCGTCGAAGATCGTGTCGCCGTGGCGCAACCGATGTTTGATTTCTTTGAGCGTGAATTGACTGGTAGCAACTGCCATTGATACACTCCGGTTAGACGCGCTAATGGGAGCGCAACTCCAAACGTGCGCTCCCACCTTGCGCTGCTCGATCGGAATCCAGGTCGCAAAATATACCTGGATTTTCTTTTGCGTTAGAACGGTTTACCCTGGCAGGTCACTTTGGACAGTTTCGCCTCGACCAACTTTTGGACAGCGTCTGGCAGAGGCACATAGTCCAACGATGCGGCGAACTTGTCGCCATCGGGACTCATTGCCCATTTGAAGAACTCGAACATTGCCTTGCCTTTGACACAGTCGGTCTGATCCATGTAGATCATCAGGTAGGTGTAGGTCGAAATCGGATAGGTGGTCTTGCTCGGACCGTTCACGATCGAAGCGACCAGTTTGTCGCCCAGATCGTTGCCAAAGTCTGCCATTGCGGCTTGGACGCCTTCCCTAGTCGCTATGATGTACTCACCGGCTTTGTTCTGCACGGAGCCGTACGGCAGTTTGCCTTCCTTCGCAAACGAGATTTCGACGTAGCCGATCGCGCCATCGGTATTCTGAACGAGCGCGGTCACGCCGGGATTCTGATTGCCCGCGAGCGTGGAGGGGAGCCACTTGGGCAACTTGTTCGCGCCGCCCATCTTCGTCTTGTATTCCGGATTCGACGCGGCGAGATAGTCGGTGAAGGTGTAGGTGGTGCCGGAACTATCCGCGCGCACGATCACCTTGATGTCTTTCGCGGGCAGAGTGACGCCCGGGTTCGCGCTGACCAACACGGGATCGTTCCACTTGGCAATCTTGCCCAGATAGATGTCGCCCAGCGCGGTCGCCGGGAACTTGAGAGTGGCGGTGATCATTTTGCCAGCGTCGTCTTTGATATTATACACCGGGACAACTGGACCCGCAACGATCGGGAACATCTGCACGCCTTTGGCTTTGTCGTACTCGGCATCCGTCATCGGCGCATCGCTACCACCGAATTCCACGGTCTTCGCCGTAATCTGCGAGATGCCGCCGCCCGAGCCGATGGGATTGTAGTTAACGCGGATGGCAGGATTGACATACGCGAATTCAAAGAACCAGCGCGAGTAAAGCGGGTACGGGAACGACGCGCCTGCGCCATTGATGACGATCGAGCCGGGTTTAGGTGCGGCGGGACCGGGCGTCGGCGTGATGACTTTTTCGACGACCTTTTCGACGACCTTGGTCTGCTCGACCACTTTGGTCTCGACGACCTTGACTGGCGCGCTCGTCGGCGCGGCGGTGGGCGTCGCGCACGCTGCCACGTTCACTGCGAAAGCGAGCAACGCAATGAACAAAAACACTTGCTTGAACATTTTCTTCTTCTCCTTTGTGAGATGGATTAATCACATATCCCAAAAGTAATTCCGGTCATCCTGGCTTTCCGAATGCGGCAAGGCTTGCGATGAAACTACGATGACGTAGACGCCGATGCGGCTGTCGTTGACCGGGGCGGCGGGTCTTGAGCCAAGCG
>VGOB01000040.1 GCA_016865935.1 Chloroflexota bacterium
CAGCCCCAAGGTCTCCCAGACGGTGTGCACGACTGAACGGAGATGCTCTGGCATGTCCGTGGCGATCTTTAAGTTCAATTCCTGACGATGCTGCCAGGCCCAGAGGATAAACGCGCGGGAGTCTGCATCCAGGTTCTTCAGCACGGGAGTCAGTTGTAGCTCCAACCACTCCAAGGGTGCGAGCAACTCGGGCAGCTTCGCTTGGAGATCCTCTGCGAAGGCCGTGATGTCTGGATGCCCCAGTTCCTTGAGCAGGATCACGGCGGTCTCGATGGTCGCCTGGGTCTCGCCCACTGATACGAGGTGGTGCGCTGGCGTGATGGGTTCCAAGGTAGGCTGATGAAAATTGGCTCTAAACAACCCGCCTTCTCAGTGAGCCGCGATCTCGATTTTGTTCCTGATCAAAGCTACAAACTTGAGTACCTGGTCAGGTATCGTCGGCAATTTACAGCACAATCTTGCGCTCGATTACGGGTTTGGCACTCGCGCACACTGACTGCTGGAAACAAAAATGGGATCATGGTGGACACGTCGCCAGAACGATTTTTCATCACCCCACCTGGAGGGTGATAAAAAGCCCGAAGAACTGGCGCTCGATGATCCCAGAGGGTCTGGCTGGCGGCGCAATTTCATTCTTGGTCGTACCCATAACAATCTGGGATACGTGTATTGGATGCAAAAAATGCAGTATGCTCTCGCGTTGGAACACTTCAAGAATGCGCTACCCTATTTTCGCGCCTCTGACCTACTTGAAGAGTATGCCAATACCAGCGATAATATAGGACGCGTGTATGCCCGATTAGGAGAGAAAAGCCGCGCCGAAGCATTGATCGAAGATGGTTGGGAAATCCGCAAGCGCCTGCACTACGACTATCGGATCGGACTCAGTTTGGTCTCCAATGCCATCGTCAAGACCGCCTTTGGCAAACCCTACAGTGGTCGCGCGCTGAGCCGCCAAGCCCTAAAAATCTTTGATGATTTGCAAGCCCAGCGCGGCATCGGCTTGACGTGTATTGCGCTGGGTAGTGCGCTACGCGCGATTGGTGCCTTGTGGGCTACAGGCATCGTTGATCCAGAACACGAAGAATGTTTGGTAGACGCAATCGAAAAACTCAAACGCGCCGAAGAGATCTTCAAGAAACAGGTGGATGAACCTGTGCGATTGATTCAGGTGTACAACGAGATGGGATGCGTTCACCGCGAACGTGCTGCACTTGTCCGCGAGCGGAGTGAGCCATTAGCCCAATCCAGCGCGCAACAAGCGATAGACAATTTGGAACGAAGCATCCAATTGGCGGATGAGTACGAGATGCCAGTGATGTACGCAGACGGATGCGAGGATCTGGCGCAGACCTATTTTCAGCAGGGCGAATATGAAATCGCGCTGGCGCAGCTGGAACGCGCCGAGAAGAAAATTCCAGCCGAATACCGCTTCCGGCCCAGAGCCAAACTTGCGACTATTCCTCCCAATCAATGCGTGGAAGAATTCTGGCAAATGTTGGGCAAGATCGAATTGCTACGCGGGCATACCGCTTTTGAGCAAAAATTGAGCCCAGAGGGAAAGGTTGTAGATCCAAACGCTGTCCGCAAAGCTGCAGAGCACTATGCGTTTGCCGAAGCATATTTTGAGCGATTTTCGCCAGAGGCATCCCGTCTTGAAACCACCGACCGTCAAGTCCATTCGCGCTTTCGCAAATGCAAGATCGTGGATTTGGAACAAATTCAAAAAGAGGTACTGCCACAACTCGCCAAAGAATATCCTGATTTGGCGTCACCACGGTTACGCATGTTTTTCGAGGATACCACCGGTATCCCCGCTGTTGAGCCAACGGAGTAACTGGTTACGATATGAAAAGAGCGCAGGTAATTGCCTGCGCTCTTTTTATTGTACGCGGGACCGTTCCGTGTAGGTGTCAAACGATTGACACGCGGTTATGCCACACCCGTCAAGACCCTACAGAGATTGCGATGTATGATAGCGGCGAAAGATTGAGCAACGCAAAGTTTGCGTTCGCCAAAGGAGGAACGATGCTCCAACTTTTGTTCGCCAACATTTGGTTCGGAATCGTGGATGTCCTGACAGGTAACAGCGGGATACCGCTCGGCGTGATTGTTATCGCCATCGTTTTGACGGTCTTCGGTGGATATGCGCTGGTGATGAAGACACGTTTGGACGAATCACGTCGGCGACCTGCTCAAATGACGATCAATGTTCCACCTTCGATGACAGGGTTGTACGTCATCATTGGCATACTCGTCTTGATCCTGATCCTCGGCAGGTAGAACGGATTCAAGTGGGGAGGAAACCATGTCACACACGCATTTGATCATCGCAGGACTCGTTGCGGTTCTGCTCACTACGGGGTGTAATTCGAATGACCCGCTGGTCATTGCAGAGGCAAAGAAACGCGAGGCCGAGGCAGAGAAAACGTCTGCCGAAACACTGATGAAACTAGGCGATTGGCAACTCACCTACGAGGAAAAAGCATTGGCGTTGCAACAACAAAAAGCCAAAGATGCTCTGCAACAACACCTTGACGCGATCTATGGTCCGATCGAACGCGAAGAAAACCTCACGCGACAATGGACAGCGTTCTGGGTCGGCGCAAGTGTAATCGTTGGATTGGCACTACTCGGCGCGGCGATCGTGGTGGATCGCTATCGCCTTGCGCGACGGTCAGCGGTCCAAGCCCTCGAAGCCGAAATCCGCCAAGCGCGTGCGCAACGCGATGCTATTGCCGGTGAGGTGCAGCGGTTGCAGAACGAAGCGAATGCGTATCGCGCCCAAGCCCGTACGGAACTCGCCCAAATTCGCAAGGAGCAACGCGACGCGCGCAAGCAACTTGCCGAGACGCAGGGCAAACTACTTGCGCTTCAAGACCAATTTCGTGCGGAGGAAGAAAAAGCCAAACGGCTACGCGCCTTGAACGCGAGTCTTTCATCTGGAACAACCTTGGTAAGTGCCAAGCATCCTAACAACGGTGATGTTGACCCAGCGACTCTTCCAGCCGCCGAGTAAATCAAACGTGTGATGGGGGCAGGTGTACAGACATCTGCTCCCATCACAAGGAGGATAGCATGGAAATTGCTCCCCAACAAGAATGGGTGCAGAATCTAGCGCAAGAGTTGCGGAACGAACGCGCGAAACTTGCTGCGCGGGCAACCCAATCGAATGTCACCGCGCTTGCAAGCAATGAACCTTGGGACGAGGGCGACCAAGCGAAGATTTACGAAGACCGCGAAGCGCGCTGGATCAACCAACGCGTCCTGGACCATCGAATCCAGATGATCGATCAGTCCCTCCAGCAGATCGCGCTTGGCGCGTATGGCATTTGCAAACAGTGCCGCAAGCCGATTGATCCCGCGCGCCTAGCCGCAATGCGTTACGCGCTCTCTTGTGTGACGTGCCAAGCCAAGAACGAGCGCAGAAGCCGAGCGGTAAATCGCGCTGGGGCATATCGAAATTGAACTTGGAAAAGGAGGCACGATGTTGCTACTTGTTCCGTTGATCGCTTTCATCGGGATAGCGTGCATCGTAAACATCTGCGTGATTGGGTTTATTGCAGGCGCAAACAGTACGCCAGCCCAGTGAGCATGCTGTTCTGCATGCGTAAGACACCCGATAATCTCCATTCCTAACTCTTGTTATCTCTTGTCTTTTCCTCGTTTTGAATGTATAATCAGCACAATTACACCGCATTAACGGGCGAAAAAGACAAGAGATAATTTTTTGCCCCACCCTTGCGCCGAGGTTTTTCTAATGCCAGCCAAGCCATCTACCGATGTACTCAAAGAGTTCGAACGCTACCTGCATTCCCAGGATCGGGCTGAAAAGACGGTCCGCGACTACCTCACCGACTTGCGCCTGTTCGCCGAGTGGTTCACGCAAACGCGCGACGAACCTTTCAAGCCCAAGTCTATCACTCCAACCGATTTACGCGAGTATCGGTCGCATCTGCTCAACATCAAACGCCAAGCGCCGGCGACGATCAACCGTCGCCTGGTTACCTTGCGTGTCTTCTGCCGCTGGGCTGTGCAAGAAGACCTGATTCCGAGTGATCCAACATCGGGAATCAAAGCCGTCCAGCAAGTTCAGAAAGCCCCCCGATGGCTTGATCGCAAAGAACAGTACGCCCTGCGCCGCGCCGCGGAAAAAGATGGCGATGTACGCAATCTCGCGATCATTCTTCTCTTGCTCAACACAGGACTGCGCGTTTCTGAAGTCGCAGGGTTGAAACTGGACGATCTCACCCTATCCGAACGCAAGGGTGAAGTTTTTGTCCGTGGCAAAGGAACCAAAGTACGGACTGTTCCGCTGAATGCCGATGTGCGTCGAGCGTTACGCGACCATCTCTCCAAGCGTCCGAAAGCGCAGCACGATGCGCTCTTTGTGAATCAGAAGGGCGAACCACTGGGTCGGCTCGGAATCGAATACCAGGTCGTGACACTCGGACGTCTGGCAGGACTGGAGCGCGTCACGCCGCATATGCTTCGGCATACCTTCGCCAAGAACCTGGTTGACCAAAGTGTGTCGCTCGATCAAGTCGCGACATTGATGGGGCATCGCAGCCTAACGACGACTGCGCGATATACTCAACCGTCGCAACAAGACCTGGCAAGAGCCGTCGAGAAACTGACGGATGAGTGAGGGCTGGGCTGGACACTTCGTGATGGCACTCACGCGCGAATGTCAACGCCGTGCCCGCGATCATCCGTCAGGATTTCGAACGCGGCGCGATGCTGGGTTGTGAGAATCTCTGGCGTGTCGGCTTTGCCATTTCGCTTGCGGATCACTTTGAGTTCGCACGATGCAATCTTTGTGTTGAGGCAATGCTTGGTGCCGCCTGGCGGATTGTAGTAGTTCAATCCGACGAATGATTCGCGCGGTGCCGCGATTTTTCCTTCCAACAGAACGTCTTTCGTCTCCGACCGAAAATGCCATTCGAAATAGCGGAACGCTCCACGCGCGCGGAGCGTTTGCATCAAGTCGTTCAACGCGATTTCCTCTCCTCGATGACGAAGCACGATTGGGGTCATCGCGGGTGTCCAAAGCGGTCCAATCTTGAGCCGCGCCGTCGCCACTTCCAGAAAGCTATCAGGATGATTGTCGAACCCTGCAACCTGTCCCCACGCGTAGAGGTCGGTGTGCTTCGCGCCCCAGTTGTGATTCTGGCTGCCGACCCAGTTCGCTATCGCAATCTCGTTTCCGTCAACGGAAATGGAACCGTTGAACATCGCCATCGGCAAAACCACCAGACTTTTGGCTTTGGGAAAAGCTGCGTCGTAGAAATCGAGCGGCAAAAAAACAGTGGCTTTGCATCGCCGCTGAAAGCGAGACTCCACGCAATGCGATGGTTGCCCGATGCAGCCGCCTCATTCAATTTGCCAGGTTCCAAACAAGTGTCGCCTACTCGGACGAAGAACGTGGATGTATCGAAAGCGCACTGCGTAATCGGAATCTCTTGCTTGACCGCAACGTGCTGACGAGTCTCACCGTCAAAGAAAACCGCCCACAGTTCACCGAGCGCATTCTCGGGTCGTCGGTTTGGGCTGAAGAGAGTGTAGCGAATCCAAAAGGCAAGCGGACGGTTGGGATGGTTGGCGCGCAGGAAGAAACTTTCATAGTGTCCTGCCGTCTGCCCAGGTTGATAGCGTGCGTGATTGGCTTGTTGACACATTTGCAAGAGCGCATTCCTCATTCGACTCGCCATTTCTCGTCTCCCAATACCAAGACGTTTCAAATTCCTATCGCCTGGCGCACACCTAGCGATAGTTCGAGTTCGTCCGCCAACGCGCGCGTCTCGCGCTCGATGGTTGCCCAATGAATTCGTCGCGACCGCCGTTTCATCTCGGCGCGTCCCTCGCGCGCAAAGTCTGCCGCGCGTTCCAAATTCCCCTTCGCCGCATGGGCAATCGCCAGGCAGAAATAGCCCGATGCCCTTGCGCGTAGTTTCTTGAGATCAACTTTTTCGATGACGCGGTCGAATTCCCGCAAGCGCAAATGCAGTTCAACCCACACGTACCAAAAGCCCCAACGATCAATCCCAGGTTCTTCAAGGTCATCTGCCCATAGTTGGCGCGCGGCATCAAAATTGTGGGCGCGCGCTTGTACGATGCCGAGCCAATGATTACGCGCTGGCTCACTCTCGATCTTTTGCGCGCTCGCCCGCGCGCCCTCAAGATCGTTCCGTTGCATTTGAATCTTGGCGAGTCCCAAGTAATCTTTTTCCGCTTCGGCATCCTCATCGTTCATTTCGTGCCAAAATCTTTCTGCCTCGTCCACGCGATTGAACTCAAGGAACGTTTCGATGAGTTCCTCGTACAATGCCCCGTGATCATCTTCGTCAACGTTATCAAGACCGCGCCGCAAAGCGGCAATCGCATCGTCGGGACGATTCAACAAATCGCGTTGGACCGTCGCCAGCGTTGTGATTGCCGCGTGACTATCGGGCTCACTTCCGACCAACTCATTCAACTCGCGCATGGCGCGATCGGTCTCGCCGCGCTCGGCGCGCATCTCGGCAATGTCGGCGCGCACCACGTCGGGATCGTCAGGATCGAGCGTGAGGAATTCTTCGAGCAGCGCGATCCCATCGTCGTAGCGCTGGAACGTCGCCAGGCGATAGCCGAGTTGTAGCAGCGTTTCATCCAAGATGTTGATGAGATCCCAGGTTTGGGCAAACTCTAAATCATCTTCGCTAGCAATGGGATACTTGGCGCGGAAGGCGCGCCACGCCGCAAGCGCGTCGTCCACGCGATCATCGTCCGTCAATTGGTAAATCTCATCCAACGCGTCTTTCATCTGGTCTTCGAGCCGCGACTCATCAAGCAAATCCTGGTCGGTGATCCCCAGTTCCTGTTTCAATTCGGTAAAATCGTAGGCAATCTTGCCGTCGCGCACGCGCGCGCTTTCGGACACTTCGATCTCTTTCAGCAAGCGAATCACACGCACGCGCCCGCCGAACGTTTTCACCGCCTCGCGCGGCGTCTCGTTTTCAAGCATAGGAATTTTCTGATCGAGCCACTCGCGATGGAACTGCGCCTCCATCTCGGCTTGCATCGCCTCGATTTCTTCAGGCAGTTCTTCTTCCGCGATTTCTTCGTCTGGCTTTTCAGGCATCTGAGCAAGCATTTCTTGGATGGATTTGATCTCGTCTGCACGATGCTGAATCGCGTTGCCGAGTCGTTGCGCGAGCAAGTCCTTACCTGCCTCCAAGCGTCGCCGCGAGGTTACCTCCAGCGTCAGCGTTTCGCGCGTGAGGAATAAATGTCCCAGGTTGCGAAAGCCGCCGCGCCCCGCGCCCATTGCGGGTTTGTGCTCGAACGCAGGACCGTGTGCGCGCAACAGATCAAGCGATTCGCCTTCTTCGCTCCAGCCAAACGAAACTTCGTCTTCCTCTTCCTCATCTTCGATAAATTCTGCCGCGCCGCGCAAACCAGCGAGCGCGAGCGTGTAGTCCAACACGTCGAAGGTGGCTTTGCAAAATTCGCTCACGTCGCCTTCGGCCGTGACCACCGCGGGCGGCGCGCTGAGTGCGGGAATCACCTCATCTTCGATGAATTGCATGAGAAGTTGGGACGACGCGTGCAGGAAATCTTCGTACGAGGAGTCGGGATGGTTGAATTGATAGTTGCGCCATTGTTCGGCGAGGTGACCGCGCACCCAGTCGCGGTAGCGCGTGGGCAAGCGCATTCCCGTTGCGCCGCCCATTTCGTAATGGTCGCCCGTGCGCATCAAGCGCGAGACGACAATTTCCCAACGATTCAAATCTTGCGTCCCGCGTTTTTCGCGCACGTCGAATTCCTCGCCCGAAACCAGATCGCGCAAGCACATTCCGACGCCCTGCTCGACCGCGATGACTTCGAACGCCGTCAAGCGCGAATGCTGCCAATCTGCAATCAGCGCGCGTTCCTCCGCCGATAGACGCTTGCCGTGTTCCGCCGCAAAGCGTTCGATCACGCGCTTGTCATCGGGCAGGCGATAATCGTGAATGAAATAATCGAGCGCGCGTTGGAATTCGATCATGCTCTCTTGGTCATTCGGGGCTTGGAATTTGTGACCGAGAAAGAATTCGAACGCATTCTCAAAATTCGATTTGAATTCGCGTTGCAGCGCATAGGTGTCGAGTCGTTGAATCAGGTTGTTGTGAATGAGAACGCGACTTGCCGCCACGTCGTCCTCGCGCATGTGGCAATTCTTGTATTTCTTGCCGCTGCCGCACCAGCATGGATTGTTGCGACCTGGCTTGTATTCAGGTTTGGATGACATTAGCAATCCCTGTTTTTTGCATAATCACTCTGCCGCTTGCCAGCGTGTTAGTATTCAAGCAATCATTGCTTCGACTTGTATCGCTGAGTATAACATATTTGCTGGGGAGGCACAAACAAGAAATGGAAATTTTGACTTGGCCCCGGGACTAGGACTCGAACCTAGAATCTTCTGCTTCAAAGGCAGTTGTCCTCGCCGATTGGACGATCCCGGAGTGTTCGTTGATAGCGGGAGACAGATTCGAACTGTCGATCTCGACCTTATGGGGGTCATGAGGACGGCCGCTCCTCTATCCCGCTATGAAGCTGGCGGGGCAGGACTCGAACCTGCCTCTATCCGCATTAACAGTGCGGCGCATTCACCCGGATTGCTACCCGCCATCGAGTGCCCCCGGCGCGACTCGAACGCGCATGTCTGGTTTCGAAGACCAGCACTCTGTCCAATTGAGTCACGGGGACACCAAACCGCGCTCCAAACCTATTGGCTGCCCTGCCGCGATTCGAACGCAGATTTTCCGATCCAGAGTCGAACGTGCTACCCGTTGCACTACAGGGCAAGTCAGAACGGATGGAATTGAACCATCGACCTCTCGCTCCCAGGGCGAGCGCGCTCCCCGATGACATGGCTTTGACGCGATGCTTCGCATCGCATGATGGACATGCCATTGTGCGCTACGTTCTGAATTGTTGCGCCTGGCGGGAGTCGAACCCGCAATCTCTCGATTAAGAGTCGAGTGCATTGATCCAGTTTTGCTACAAGCGCGCGAGTGGGTCGGCAGGGAATTGAACCCTGCTCCACGGATTAAAAGTCCGTTGCATCGCCGGAATGCTTCCGACCCAGGAGCGGAGAGGACAAGAGTCAAACTTGCAACGGTTTGATCCGCGCTCGTTTTCGAAACGAGTTGCCTTGCCTCGTAGCCGCGAAGCGTCTCCATTTGCGCCGCCTCGCAGGATCGAACTGCATTCCTCCGGGTTTCAGCCGGATACACTGACCGTCAGTGCTAAAGCGGCAAGAGTGCGACGTAGCGGATTTGAACCGCTGGTCTTCGCCTTGAAAGGGCGACGTGCTGAACCGGACTGCACCAACGTCGCGTCAAGGGGTGATCGACGGGACTTGCGCCCGCTACAACTTGGTTCACAGCCAAGCGGCTATCTGCTTCGCCTTCGACCACCACGCGCGGAGAGTACGAGAATCGAACTCGTGCCGCGTTGTCCGCGGACAGTGTTAGCAATACTGCGCGACGAACCATCATTCGCCTACTCTCCTCGATGTCCTCGGCGGGACTCGAACCCACAGCCTTTGCCTTCGCAGGGCAACGCTCTATCCAATTGAGCTACGAGGACATACCCAGCACGCCGAGAGGGAATCGAACCCCCAGTCTTCCGTTTTGGAGACGGAAATTTTACCGTTAAACTATCGGCGCATCAGTGTCCGAGGAGAGAGTTGAACTCCCACGTCTTCCGACATGGCTGTGCCAGAAGTTCAGGCACAGTCATTCCTAGGACTCGCGTGTCTCGATGGTGCGTCCATAACACCGCGCCAAGCGCGGCTTCATAGTCGCACCATCGTTCCACCACTTGGACAAAAAGATGCAGAGGGCAGGATTCGAACCTGCTCAGCCAAAGACACCTGTTTTACAGACAGGCGCGACTCGCCATCTTCGCCGCCTCTGCGTGAGTGGGTAACGAGACGAGGGAGCGTCTTTGAAGCATCGTACCACACGCGGTACGATGCGTTATGGTCGCTCCCTCGGAACTCGTCTCGCCAGTTTGGAAGACTGGCACACTGCCAACTGTGCTATACCCACATCAGAGCCACCTCCGAGAGTTGAACCATGTGGTGAGCGGAGCGAATCCATCGGAACCTTTCGCTTACGAAGCGACCGCTCTCCCAATTGAGCTAAGGCGGCAGTGCGGGTGATCGGATTTGAACCGATAGAGTCGCTTGCGCGATAACTGGGCTTGAGCCAGCCGCGTCTGCCAATTGCGCCACACCCGCCCAAGGCGCTCCCGACGCGATTTGAACGCGCGATCCTTTCCGTGACAGGGAAATGAGAACTCCAATCTTTTCCACGGGAGCGTATGCGATTCAATCGTGAAAGTGCGAGAAACAAAAAACGCGAAGGGCTTGAATAGACCCCCTCGCGTTGGATGCGCCGAGAAATAAAAAACGCGAAGGGTGACGATGCCTTCGCGCGATTGTGAACCTGACCCAAATGAGCGAGCTAGAAAATTCTCTCCTCGCGTGGATTGGTCGCGAAGGCAAACGGCGATTGTTCGGCACTCTGATTGAGGATGCCGAAATACCCCGTATCCAGATGCCATCTGGTCGGGGTAAAACGTTTCTCGCTAGTCAATTGCATCATTCGCACCATTTGAGAGACTCCTTGCGGCACAACGACGATCTATGCCGCTCACGGTTCCCAAGATACCACAGTTGGGAGAAAATGTCAATTTTCTCACCGACCTCTGTTTTTATCATGGCGTCCCAGCGCCGTATTCAAACTGGCTTCAGTCAATCCTTTATACGCGCGTGCAAACAGCGCGATGAAATCCACCTTGCTATCGCGCCAGAACCCAGGCGCGCCCAGGCGCTTCACGGGAATAGCGTCCACTGTCGGCGCTTCAATCTTGACGACGAAATCGTCTAGGTTCTCCGCCGTGTCCCAGAATCGGTCGAGACATTTTTCGAGCGGAATGACTGGCTCGGCAGGCGCGCGCAGTTTGCGCTTCTTTTCTTCGATTGGCTCGGCGATGGGCTCAGCCGCCGTGCGCCGCGCGCGGAGCATCGCCATAATTTCGTCTTTGCTTTTCCCGCGCAATCGAAAGAGCAAGAATGGATCCGCGTCGAATTGCTCGCCGAGCAAATAGTACACCGCCGCGATGTGCTTGCACGGATTCGACCAGTCGGGACAGGAACATTCCGTTTTCAAATCGCCTTTCGACGCGGGAAATAGGTTGACCTTCGCCGTAGTGAATGCTTCCTCGATATTCTGCGGCATCTCACCCGATAGCAATTTCGCCGCAAAGATCGCTTGCTCTGCCATCGCATCGGCGACGCGCTCCCAGTCTTTGTCCGACAACGCTTTGATTTCGATCTGGACTTTGTACGGCGATGGACGACTGCCTTGCACGCGCGAGTCTACGCGACCTGGCTTGATGTCGAGGTTCAGCACCTGCCCACTGCGCGCGTACGATCTGCCGCGCGTCAAACGACCTGGGTCAACCAATCGCTCAAGCGCGTCGAGCCACTTGCTTGCCCACCACGTTTTGCCGAATTGTCTGCCGCTCTGCGCCTTGATCCCATTCGCAGGTCGGCGCGGTTTCGGTTTCGGATACCAGTCCCAGTAGCCCATTCTCAACTCCTGACCGCAGACGGAGGACGAACGACGGATATTCTTCCGTCTTCGGTCTTCCGTCATCCGTCCGCAATCTCTTCGCGCCGCAACACAAACAACTCCTTCAGCTGCGCCGTCGTCATCTCCGTAATCCACGCCTCGCTCGTGCCGACGATGCTTTCGGCGAGCGCCTTCTTGCGTTCGATCATCGCGTCAATCTTTTCCTCGAACGTTCCCGCGCAGAGATACTTGTGCACCTGCACGTTCTTCGTCTGCCCGATTCGGAACGCGCGGTCAGTCGCTTGATTCTCGACGGCGGGATTCCACCAGCGATCGAAATGAAAGACGTGATTCGCGCGCATCAGGTTCAAGCCCGTACCGCCCGCTTTGATCGAAAGAATGAAAATCAGCGGACCGTTCGGATCGTCCTGAAAGCGTTCGATCATTTTCGTGCGCGCTTTGGCGGGCACGCCGCCGTGCAAGAACAATACTTCATCGCCAAACGTCTCCTGCAAGTACGCTTTGAGCAGTGTGCCCATCTCGGCGAATTGCGTGAAGACAAGCGCGCGATCTTTTACGCCGCGCACTTCTTCGAGCATTTCAGTCAAGCGCGCGAGTTTGCCGCTGCGCCCCGCGAGCGCGCTGCCATCGCCGAGGAATTGTGCGGGATGATTGCACACTTGCTTCAACTTCATCAGCGTCGCCAGCACGATGCCGCGCCGTTCGATTCCTTCGGATTCTTCGATGCGTTTGAGCGAATCGCGCACGACCGCTTCGTAGAGCGTCGCTTGCTCTTTCGTCAGATTGCAGAACACTTTCATCTCGTTCTTTTCAGGCAAGTCGCTGATGACGTTCGGATCGGTTTTGACGCGGCGCAGAATGAAGGGACTGACGAGCGACTTTAGTCGCTTGGTTGCATCGGCATCGTTCGTGCGCTCGATTGGTTTGGCGAAGCGATTGTAGAAATCGTTTTGCGATCCCAGGTAATCGGGATTGAGAAATTGAAAAATGCTCCAGAGTTCGGTCAAGCGATTTTCGACGGGCGTGCCTGTGAGCGTCGCGCGCCATTCCGCCTTCTCGCCGATTTTGCGCGCGGCTTGCGTCTGCTTCGTCGTCGGGTTCTTGATGTTCTGCGCTTCGTCGAGAATGACGTCGCCCCACTCGACCTGGGTCAGCGCGTCGAGATCGCGGTGCAAGAGCGCGTACGAACTGAGGACGACGTCATGCTTGCGCGCTTGCGTCGCGAAATCGTCTTTCTTGCGCGTCGCGCCGTGATGAATATGCACGCGCAAATCAGGCGCAAAGCGCGACAGTTCGCGTTCCCAGTTGCTCACGACCGAAGTCGGACAAATGACGAGCGCGGGTTTTGTTTTTTTGTGTTGTGTGCGTTCGGCTAGCAACATGGCAATCGTCGTTGGCGTTTTGCCCAAGCCCATATCGTCCGCAAGACACGCACCCAATCCCCATCGCCGCAAAAACGCGAGCCAGGACAATCCCGCCGATTGATAGTGGCGCAATGTGCCTTGGAACGAATCGGGTGCAGAAATCGGCTTGAGTTTTTCGCCGCGACCCAGTTGTTCCAACAAATCGGCGATCCAACCTTCGGCGGCGACATCGGTGACGGGTAACCCGATGTTCGCTTTCGTCGGCTCTTGCGAAAGCGCGAGACGCAGCGCGTCTTGCAGCGACAACTCGCCGCCACCCTTTTGCTTTTCCCAAAACTTGATCGCTTGCTCTATTTGGTCTGGACGAATTTCGACCCACTGCCCGCGCACTTGCACAAGCGGCACTTTGAGATTTGCGAGTCGCTCAAACTCTTCACGCGACAATGGCTCGCCGCCGAGCGCGAGCTGCCAATCGTACTCGATGACCGAATCGAACGTGAGCGACGCGACGCCACCTTTTTGCTGCGGCGATTGTTTCTTGCTCTTGAGATTGACGCGTACACCCAGTTTGCTGCTGATGCCTGGAACAAGCACGCCAAAGCCCGACGATTGCAGCAGCATCGCCGTCTCGCGGATGAACGTGTACGCCTGCTCAACATTCAGCGCGCATGATTCTGGACGCGCGGCGCGCAGACTCGTTTCAATCGGCGGAAACATTTTCGAGGCGAGACCCAAGCCCGCGAGCAAACGTTCCTGCGGCGCATCGAATTTGCGATTCAAGAATTTCAGCGTACTGCCGCGCTCGCGCCACGCCGCATCGGCAGGAACAAGTAAACTGGGATCGTCGTTCGCCTGCAAAAGATAGCGCAACGACCAATCGCGCACATTCGCTTTCGGTGTGACGATGCCTTCATTGCTTGTGGTCTCAGGCGGATCAAGCCGAAAACAGATGCGAAATGTCTCGCCGCCTCCTGAGCGGAGCGTAGCGGAGTCGAAGGACGCGCCGACGGGTTCCGCCCACGCGCGATACTGCTCGTAGAACGCGGCAAGCGTCGCGGACGATTCTTTGACGACGCCATCTTCATTCGTCAGCGCATCAATCCACAGTGCGGCAATTCCTTGAGGCTCTTTCGGACCCAGCCACAATTCAGCGTGCCAGCGCGCGAACGCATCAACCGTCGTCGCGAGAAAATCGTCAAGCAAGTCGCGTGGCGCGCACGCATCGCGCTTGGCGTCTTTTTCGTCGCGAAACAGCGCGCGGCAAATTGGCGGCATCGCGCGCACAAGGCGGGTCAATCGCTCTTGTTCGCTCGGTTCATCGAACAGTGGTTGCCAGCGCGCGATGAATTTGTCATCATGTTTTTCCAAGGAGGGCTTGAAGCGTTGCCGCGCGAGGAGTTCGAACGCGAATTTGGCGGCGACTTGCCAGTAGCGCAAGTCCGCGCCGATTTTGAGCGCGTGCGGTAATTCTTCGTCGGAGGGCAAACTCGCGAGCAGGTCGAGTGTGTCTTGCGGCGCAATCGTCAGCGCATCGGCGCGCCACGCGGCGAGGGCAACTTTCTCGCGCGCGGCGGATTCGGCTTCGCGCAAGATGGTGAGCGATGGATGCGGCACGTGGCGCGTGGAAGGAAGCCAGAGCGCGACGGTGGTTTCTTTCGCATCGCGTCTCAGCACGTCGCCGACAGATGGAGCAGAGTCTTTCAACACGTGGCGCAAATCGCGCGCAGACAGGGCAAAGGGGTGCTGACGCGCGCGGGCGTCGGCGCGCGTTTCATTCGTCTCTGCCCAGAGTGCGAACGCGCGATCATCGGAATCGTTTGTGAGCCAGGAACCGTGGACGCTACGCGTGTGCATGGTTTATCCGTATCGTTCCAATTCAGCCATCAGTGTCTTTTTGAAACCACTGATTATCAGTTGATAGGAACGCGGCAGAAAATCGCCCAGTTCTGTTTTGAAGTTGATGCGAGTTTCCGACAGAGTTTGTTTTACCTTGAACAGAATCTGTCTCTGCTTGGGCGAAATCATATTCTTGCGTAACATGAAATAGCAATCGAAAAAATCGCGCGGCTTGCCGCGATCCAACAATGCGGCGAGTTTCTCCTCGACCAGGACTTCCTCTGGTAAGAGAGTAACAGTGTACGCGGGTATAAAGTCACTGGCGATTAGCGCGCCACGCCCCTTGAGTCCATTCCTGCGCCGCAGTGAGATTTCGAACAGCACTCGCACCTGATAACCGCTGAATTCCAAATCCAGAATGCCAAGGTAGCCGCCGCTAGTCTTCTTGCTCTCTTCGATGGAAATGGCGATCCCTGATTGCTCGATCCCCTCACTCGCAACCGCGACCCAATCTTCGATGTCTTTCACGCTGACACCGAATCCAGAAAAATCCAAATCCTCCGAGAAACGCGGACTGTTGTACACTATGCGGAGTGCTGTGCCTCCTTTGAACATCACTTGATGCGTGCCGCGTTGTTGATACAAGCCCGACAAGAACAGGTGTTGGGCATATTCGCGCGCAATGTTCAATTCGGTCGTCTGGAGCGTGACCGCCATTTTCTTGATCGCGTTTGCGGTAATCACAATAATTTCTCCAAGGTCTTTTCGAGATCTGGATGGTCAAACAGGTTGGCAAAGGCACGCATTTTTTGTTTGGACAGGCGCGCAATGTCAATGCGCTCGGGCAGTCCTTGCTTCTTCAGCGCGACAAAGTAGAGCGTGTCAACTAACGCTTTTTCGGGTTCTGCGATCCAGACGGTACGATTGTTTACTCGCTCGGCAGTGTACCCTGTGAACGCGGCGCGCTTGATCCGACGGTAGACAAATTGCTTTTCCAGAACCGTAAATGTCGCCGTCGTTCGAGTCGTCGCCGATGTGACGGGGTAGACCGTCTCTGGGATGATATGGTAGTAAGACAGAGCAAAGGTGAATGAGATGTAGGAGGGACGGTAGAGCAGATTGGCGATTTCCAGTTCAGCAGGCGTGTGCGCGGTGAGTCCGTACAGCCCGCGACGAAATTTGAGCGCGTCGCCGCGTTTGACCGCGCGCGTGAGCAGAAAACGGAGCGCGATCTCCGAAGCCCCGCAGAGATGCTGGAGGTCTTGCGGACTGAAAACGGTAACACCGTTCTGGTGCAGTTCGTTCTCGACCAGATGCCAATTGAGTTGTTTAGCCATAATGCTAAATATCTCCAATTGACCAAAGTATACACCTGCAACACCGTTTTGTCAATTCCATGTCGCGCGTTGAAGCAAGTTCGCCGATGTGATATACTTGCGATTGGAAAAGGATGATCCAAGATGCCTACGGCCAAGAGAAACATCAATCGTCACTCAAGAACCGTGACGCGGAAGCCCGATCTGGCGCGCGCAAAACGCATCCTGCGGCAACACCTACCTGAATTGCGCGAACGTTACTCGGTCAAGTCGCTTGCCATCTTTGGTTCGTACGTGCGCGGCGAGCAGAAAAGACGGAGTGACTTGGACGTGCTCATCGAGTTTGAGCAAGCGCCAACACTCTTGGAGTTCGTCCACCTCAAGCGCTATCTCAGCGACTTGGTCGGAATCCCAGTCGATCTGGTGCTGAAGAAAACGCTCAACCCCAATATCGGTCGCCATATTCTTGCCGAAGTGGTGCATATCGGATGAAGGGCAAGCGGACGCGCGTTGGTTGTTTGCGCGACTGTGCTTGGGGTAAACGCGCCACTGTGCTATGATCCGTCCACAGGTTCAGCACCGAAAGGAGGACGCGATGCGCCAACTACTTGTTGAATGTAGCGACCCAGGAATCATCGTTTCGCTCGCCGAAGAATTCGAAAACATCTTGCGCCAAGTGAATTTTGCGCGCGCTGAAAAGTTACAGTACGAATTGCGCGATCTCGCGCGCGAACTGGGCACAGAGTTTGAACAGGCATGGCGCGGATTCCGCATCGAGGTTCCGAACGATAGCGGGCGCCCGCTTTCCTTCGGCAATCGCGAGATGGTGGATGAAGCGCGCGTTCAGCAACTCCTCACGCACGCGGCGGAGCGCGGCATCGGCAAATTCGAGATGCGCGACACGTTGCTCTTGCCCCAGGATGGTCCCGCGCCTGAAACGCGCGGGCAGTATGTTCGCGATCTGGCGGACAGTATTCGCTACGAGTACTTGGACGACTTGCACCTCTTGTCTCGTCCCACCGATTTGCCCGATGCAATGGCGGCACATCGCCAAAACCTAATGGACGAACATGTCGCCGATGTGTTGCGCGCGCGTGCGCGTGATGCGAACGTGGGACATCGTTGGATTCAGACTTCTGTCGGACAATTGCAAAAGGCGCTGGAAGAGGTGGACACGCGCGCGGAAGCGGTGATGCTCTATGAACTGACCCGCCTGAATCCTGCCGAGGTTGAACCTGAAGAGCGGACACGCTGGGCGATGTTAGCGGCGCGACTGGGAAAGGAAGTTGAAAAGTGGCTTGACGCTGCGGAGGAGCCGCTGACTTTTCTCTATCAGCGTTTTGCCTTGGCTTGTCTCGCGTGGAACGAATGTCAAGGAATGGGGCCCGCACGCCCAATCCTGGAGAAGAGACTGCGCGCCTTGATTGAGCAAGCCAAAGAAATTTACACGGCGGATGCGGTGGACGCGCTCAAGCTGGCGTTCAAAGATTTACATCAATCGCCATTGGATCGCCTCCGCGATATTTCGGAGATGGACAAACCCGATGCCGAAACCGATGAATGAACGACTGCGCCTGGCGTCCATCGAAATCACCCAGCGCTGCAATCGGCAGTGTGAATATTGCGAGCAGACCAAATCAGATCGCGAGATGTCCGTCGCGCAATTCGATGACCTGCTCGATACACTGACGACCGAAGGCGTCGAGGCAATCGCGTTGGGCGGCGGCGAACCGACTCTCCATTCGGCGTTACCCGACTTGTTGGGCATCGCGCGGCGGCACGGTCTACGCGCGGGCTTGACGACGAACGCGCGCGCGCCCGACCTGGTTTTGTCGCTCACCGATGCTGGATTATTGGAGAGTTTCGGCGTCTCGGCAGGGAAAGGCGAATGGACGGCGATGGTCGCTCATCCGCGCGCGATTGTGAATTTGCTTTTGCTCCACAACGGTCAAGCCGATGTGATGCAGTGGGCAGTGGAGGCAATTCAACGCGGCGCGCGGTGTTTATTGCTCCTGGGTTACAAAGGGAATTGCTCCGAATTCGTTCCCTCAACTTCCGCGTTGTCAGATGTTTTTCGTCTGCTGACTTTGCTTGGGCGAAAAACGAATGTGACTATCGCGGCGGACGATTACACGCGCCGCCGTCTTGGTTTGGCGCAAACGTGTGGCGAAGGTTTCGCGCGATTTCAGATGGACGGCTCACGCGATTCGTGTTGTTTTCCCAGTTGCGAATATCGGGCAGGACAACATTGATGAAGCGGATCGCCTGGACCACTGACCTCCATCTGGATTTCGTCGCAGACTCGAATCAAATCGAAAAATTCTGCCAGGGCATCGTCGAAGCAAACCCTGATGCCGTTCTCATCGGCGGAGACATCGCGGTCGCGGCGACGATTGAAGAATCGTTGTTGATGCTCGCGAAATACCTGCAATGCTCGATCTATTTCGTGCTGGGCAATCACGATTTCTACAGGGGCTCGATTGCAGGGGTGCGCGCCAAGATCGCGCAACTGACCAAGCGCGCAGCGCCATTACATTGGCTTAGCAATTCGGGAGTCATTGAACTGACGTCTCGGACAGGATTGCTGGGGCACGATGGCTGGGCGGATGGACGACTGGGGAATCGCGTTCGCTCTGAGGTGTTGCTCAACGATCATTTTCTCATTCAAGAATTCATCGGGCTTGCGCCACTACGCCGATTCGCGAAACTGAGCGAACTTGGAGATGAAGCCGCACGCTATCTCAAACGCCAATTGCTTTCTGCGGTCGCGCGTTATCCGAACCTGATTCTGCTGACGCACGTACCGCCGTTCAAAGAAGCGTGTTGGTTCGAGGGGCAAATTTCCGATGACGAATTCCTGCCGCACTTTGCTTGCAGTGCCGTTGGTGATGTTCTCGTCGAGATTATGCGAGCGCATCCCGAATGCCGATTGACTGTGCTATGTGGGCATACGCACGGGCAAGGCGAAACGATGATTCTGCCCAATCTGCAGGTGAAGACAGGCGGCGCGGAGTACGGCAAACCCCGTTTGAACGAGTTGATCGTTGTGGATTGACTTCTTTCTGGACCCCGATCCAAAAACACTCTGAAAATCGAAAGTGCGGCTTTCGATTTTCAGGGTGTTTCTTTGGGCAGGTGGCATTGGCAGCACCGATCAGACCCGTAATTTCCCTCTCCCTCTGCTTGGAGCATCTTCTTGCAGTCCGCTATCCAAGTCATCGAAATTGACCCAGAAACACTTGGCGTTGCCGATGGCTTGTCGCGCAGATCGCGTGAATCCCGACCGCGAGAAGAACGCGTACGACACATTCCATTCTTCTGCGGGCTGCGGCATTGCCGTTGCCGCCTGCTTGATCAACGTGCGAACATCCACCTCACCGATTGGTCTTTTGCTCCAATTGCATTTGCCCAATAGGATACCATGGTCTTCGTGATTAATCGCGACGATGTCGATCGGCTGCGTACCCTCGCCCCAATGTGCCCCAGCATATTGAGGATGGAATGGCAGTTTTCTCCATTGGCGATACAACCACTCGCGACAGAGACCTGGGAAGATTTCTGCGCCGATATATCCGTCCAACGACTCGCATAGTTGACGCAATCCCTCTTTCGTTTGACCGCGCTCAATCAAGGATCGAACGGGAGCGAGGCACCGAAAATAGAAAAGGAAATATTGATCGGCGATGCGATAATGTCCCAGCCGACTAGTGTCGGGAAAGCGCGCCGTCGCAGGACCTTCCCAGCGAATGATCTTGGCGCGTTCGAGCATCTTGAGACACCTGGACACCTCGCGATGTTCGACGCCAAGCGTCTGCGCGATCTGCTTGCTGTCGGTGACACCGCGCGCCAACGATTCGAGGACCGCGGCGTAGAGGTGTGGCTTGTCGAATTGCTCACGCAGAATTGTATCGGCATCCTCCAACATCATTGGAGACGACAAAACGCGCAACAGATTTTGCGTCAGCGTCAGTTGCGGATCGAGTAATTCGAGATAGCGCGGCACACCACCGACACTCGCATACAAGGTGATGCGATCCATCATCGACTGATTTGGCAAGCGCGATTTGAGATGGGCGAACGGGAATGGACGCAAATGCGCGATCCACCACGCACGTCCATACAGCACAGCGGCGCACGATACGACAAGACATCATACTCAAAGACGCGTACATTCGAGCCGACGAGAAACAGCATCACTTTGCTGTCTTGGAGGCGATGATCCCAAAGTCGTTGGAGTGATCTGGGTAGGTCAGATCCACAGGCGATCAGTTGATCGTAGTCGTCAAGGACGACGACGAGACGCTCTTGCTGGGCGAATCGCAAGATTTCCTCGAATGCGTCATCCCAGGATGCGTAGGTGAAATCGGATGGCACGGTGCCTTCGTGAAGTGCAAATGCGCGAACCGCTTGCGAAAAAGATTGCAGTTGCCCTTGCGGCGACATCGGTCGAGCGTTCCAGAAAATCACGCGATGACGCCGCGTGGTAATCCAGTGTTGAATCAGCGTCGTCTTGCCAATGCCGCGACGACCGTACGCGACCGCGAGGATTCCTCGGTCGCGCGCGTACAGATCATCAAGCCCTTTCAGTTCGTTTTTACGGTCACAGAAAACCATCTGCATCCCCTTCATTTGTCCAATCCATCTTCAACATCTTCTTCGTTAAGTACACCCCAATCTGCAGCGATTTTTCGCGCGCGATCTGGATTCTGCAAGGCACGTTGCATCTTCTCTATCGTCAATTCGCCGCGGCGCGCCAGGTGCAGAAGAAATGCTTGTGGCGCACGTCGCGAGCCGATAAATTCCGCGTAGACCTTGCCCTGCTCGCGTGATGATAATTCATCAAACGCGGTCTTCTGGCGTCCCACTGTTCTTTCGTGCTCACGCGAGACATGGTCACGCATCAGCGCAAGCACTTGCTCGTCTTCTTCATCCCAAACCACTGGCTCACGTTCTGGCTTGAACGGCTTGAACGCGCTCCGCATCTCGCGCCAGTAGTCGGCGCGACTGGGAACAGACACGAATTGAAAATCGGGAAGCGTAATTCCCGTCAGCGCGCCGCCGTGACAACAGCTCGTGTCAATCGCGAACACGCGGTCACGATAAACGAACGGCTGACGATTTCGCACGTAATCGTGATGACCAACGATGATTGGTTTGTCGTCATCGTAGAGTTCGTACCACGGGCGATCATAGTTTTCGCGCAGATGCTTCTCACCCCCCATTGTTCCTGCGAGCACAGTTTCGCGTTGTTCTGTGATCGGCAAACCTGGCTCCCAATAGCCGTGCACGATATTGGCTTCGGGAAATTCGAGATAGAGCAGCAATGATTCAAAGAAGACGAGCGCATTGGAATACGCATCGCCGAGTTGTTGGCGCGTGATCCGTTGCGACAATGCGGCTTTCACTTCGCCGCGCGAGGAGCGAACATGCTTGCGCTCGTGATTTCCCTGGATTGCGCGCGCGTTCGGTTGTGTCCGAAAGAAATCGAGTACGCGCGGTGAATCAGGTCCACGATCGACGAAATCGCCAATCGCGATGATTTCATCTCCATCCGACAATCCTGCTTTGTCGAGGAGTTCTTGCAGTTCGATCCAACAGCCGTGGATGTCACCGACGATGAGTCTTTGCATCACCCATCCTCCAAAGCGTCTAACACTTTTTCCAGAGTACAGTCACCGTCTGAATTTGTCAACCCACGCGCCGTTGAACACGGTGAAAATCTTGGTGAATGGCTTTTATCCGCGTCCTGAATAGATTTACAATGCCACCCTCTATCAATGAATCGCGATTCGACCGCAATGATATTCTGTGCTATGATTGTTCTCGTTGTGGGTAACAATTGTGACACCAATTGTGGCTCTCAAGATCCTTCGCGACTGGGATATCGTCACGGAACAGATCGAGAGATGAGCTGTTGGATTTGTCGAAAAGTGATCTTGGTGTGTCTGGCGATCCAAACAGATTCCATACCATCGTGGAGAATCGGTGATGAGAAAACGCATTGACAGAGACGAATTGGTCCGCTTGATCTCCGAACGAGTATCCAAAAAAGAGAGCGGGGTCGCTGAACTCCTCGATGCGACACTCGAAGAAATCTACACCGCGCTCAAACGGGGCGAATGTGTCTCTCTCAAGAACTTCGGCACTTTCTATGTGCGTCCCGAGCGAGAAAGCTGGGTGTTCAAATTCAACCCATCGCAGCGCCTGCGCGCGCTGTTCGGTTGGTCGTCCACATACAAAGGGGATTTGTAGATGAGCAGGAACAAACCTATTGATCTTTACAAAGGTCCCGTTGATCCGAACAGCGGTTATCTCTGCATGTGGATGCACTGGAGACCGAACATCGACGCCCCTGATCCACAGTTCCCAGGTCAGAAGCTTTCAATGGTGACCTTCATCCCAGCCAAGTCAGGGGATCAATGTCTGTGTGGCAGTGGCAAGAAATTCCGCGAGTGTTGTCGCGCGCGCGTTTACTGGCATCCCCTCTGTCCGAATCCAGACGGCAAGAGTTTCAGTCTGATGGCGCCTCAGTCTGTCACGTTCAAGATTAGCAACCGCGCGAGCATTCGCGAACGGCTAATGAACGATGTGCGCTTGCAGTGTACAGCTGACGATGCGGACAGCGCGTTTTGGGTGTACTGGGGCGATCCCGCGCTCGATGATCAGCATGGCACCCTTTGCTTTGGCGATATTGAGTTGAAACGGAATCGTACGCTCTACGTGACCGCGATGAGCGACATCCGTATGCAAACGCTTCTCCCTCTGCTCCGTGATGTCCTGGGTGATGAATTCAAGCCGCCCAAAATTCGCCATGAATCTGTAGCGGTCATTGACAAGAAAACGGGGAATCGGATTCAAATGCGAGCAACCACAGACCCAAGAGGAAAATCGCCAAACGATCCCGAGCGCCGTTAAGCGCGGTTTAAGAATCAAGGTATTGGAACGTACGAGGAGAATGACGAAACATGTCCAAGACGCGAAAAATGTGGGTCTACAATCCACCCAAATCGCCTACGCCCAAGGTGCCCGAACGGGTCAAGGCGGAGGTGCAAACGAAAGCCGATCAGCTCATCGAGACGGTACTCAAGCCCAAACACATCCAGCCACCGCCCGAAGACAACGATTTCAACTACATCGTTGACCTCTTCTCCAAATGGTATCGGCACTATTTTTACTTTTGCGCCAAATACTGTTCGCCAGGACCGAACGCCATCGCGCCGTTCTTTGAAATCAAATTCGCCCGACTGGAATATGTTGGGGACAATCGTTTCCATCTTTCTTTCATGCGCCACACGGACGAGTGGGCGCAACTTTATCCCAACGTGTCGCTGGACGAGTGTCTCGCGGCGGTGAAAGATGATCCTTGGTTCATTCCTTGAGGATTGAGGTAGACAAGAATGCCCAAACAATCTATCCCAGAAGAAATCAAGAAGCAAGCTGATGAGATTGTCGCCGCCTTCAATCAGAAGGTCATCAAGAACCCCAATCGTCTTTATGTGCCACGGTACAAAGGGCGATATTTATATCTCGATTGCTTCGACTATGGTCATCGCGGAGCGCGGTGTCGTCTGACATATATGGGGAGCATTGACAAATGGGAATTCGCCATCTTCAAATATAGCGATGAGCGCTACGACTCCGAGGATTGGTTCTTCCCAGGTTCTGAGCATGTTGATGGCACCATCGAAGGCGCAATGAAAGCGGGGCTTGCCGCGTATCCTTGAGGTTATCGAGAAGCGACCTGCGATGCCAGTCACAGGTGGTCACAGCGGTCAATCGAATTCAAAGAAAGTATTGGTACCCAACCTGGGAATCCATTGCTGTGCCAGCTCGGCTATGCTCCCCTGCCCAATCCAAAACCATTCGTTGCCACTGCCCCTGTAGTGCAATCGCTGCGCACAAAACGTTCGCTGCACCTCATTCGTCGTAACTACTCAGCCCATGCAACTTTTTAGTGGCGTCGAGATGACTCGACCACAATATACAGTGGTGCCACTTCTGAAGTTCTTGAGCAACTATGGCAACGACCACAACATCTAGTAGCCAAGCGCGTGACGGCTACTAAAAAAACGGGCAGGCTGAGTAGTTACCATTCGTCAGGATAAAACACAGTACCGGAGTGAAATGACCGTTGCGCTCGAATTCATCGTAGATTTGATCACTGAGCCGTTGCTGCTCAACCAGCGATCTGAAAAACTCATTCTCTTGCAACACGCGTATCACGTCCGCCGGATCAGCCCCGGTGCGCTCGTAAACCTGAATCTCGTCGTGTTTCGCGCTAACGCGATAATTGTGCGACTTGGGGTGGCGTCGCACGGCTGCTTCGATCACCGCCAGTTCGGCGGGCAATATCAGCATCGGCTTGACTTTGGTCAACGAGACAACGCCATTGACGCTTTCGCTGATGGTGAACCCTGCAGGCACTTGTTCGACCGCCTTATCTTTCGGTTCGCGGGCAAAGTAGTAGCGCGGCTTGCCAGTTTTGGTGACGCCCTTGCACAGGTAGAAGGTGAGTCCTTTGTGATTGGTATGGGTGATCGACAACAGTTTACTCCTCGCCCCCAGCGGTCATTTGCCTTTTGGCAGCGACCGCACCAGAGTGAACTCCCAGTGCGGCAAATTCTCCTGAATGAAATCCCGCATTTCCCCGATCGCCGCTGGCTTGGGTTTCCCCTCGCGCCACTTTTCTAGCGCGATCTCGGCGTAGCCCATGGGGAGATCGGTTGCCCAGTCTTTGAATTCTGATTTGGACTCGTGCTCAAATTCGTACAGTCCTTGCAGTAGTCCCATGCAAAGATATTCGGCTTCGAGAGTCATACCCAGGTTCTGAAAACGGGTGATGTCCTTCAAGTACGGATCGAGCACGCGTTGCATCATTTCGTCGGCAACTTCGCCGGTCTCGACATAGCCGTGACGTGTTTGCCCTGCCCGATCCCACACCTCTTCGACTTCCAGCCCTTCCAACTCGGCGCGTACGTCTTCGGCAATTTCCTCGACATCTTCTGGCGCGTGCGGCGCGTTGCCTTCCAGATATGCTGCGGTGACCTGACGGATACGCGCGGCGAGTGGCTCTTCCTGCGCTAGGAGGCGCAGCACAGCCAGCGCGTCATCCGCCGAGAGTTGGGTGAGGCTATCTGTCTGATTGGGTGGAGTCTTCTTTGATTTCTTCTTCGGCATCGTCCCCTCATCCTACTTCGCGTTTAATTCGCTTTTGGAGTTCCGCGTACTTTGCGCGGAGGAATGTTTCGTGCATCCCCGGTCCGAGACAAGCTTCATAGACTGCTAACGCCAACTCGTATCGTTTGTGCTTCTCTGCCATTTCCGACATCGTCGTGATGCGTTGCCAGTGACGTGTGCCCATCTCCTTTGCCAGGTCAAGAAATCGGTCGAACAGTTGTTGCTGTGTGCAGAGCATGCCGAGCATCGTCAATGCTTTCTCGGTTTGATATTCCACTTCCAGTTCGCGCAACTCGTCCCATTGCGTCCGCAGAATCTGCTCGACGAGCGGTAGGTGCTCAGGGTCAAGCCCTGCGAAGAACACCGGCTGCTCTTGATAGGTGAGACCGTAATCTTCCCAGATCAGCCACTCGATCAAATCTTGGAAAAAGTCGGCGGGCGACATCGCGAGGGCAGCGCGGTCGAGTTTGACGTACTCCTCGAATACCCTGGAGGAGAGATCGCCGATCACACCATACGAGTCGTCCACCATGTTCATCTTTTCGATGATCACGGTGAGAAAGGCGCGATACAGCGCGATCAGTTCTGGAAGTGAGGCGCGTGCAGCTTTCCGATCGACAAACCCACTCAGTTTTCGTTCCAGCGCGAATGATTGGTTCTCGGTGTACCAACCCGATGGCTTGAAGAGGCGCGCCATCGGCTCAGCATAGTGCGCGGGAGAAATCGGAAAACGATCCCAGTTGCCGCGCAACGCGCGCGCCTTGCGCTCTTCTTTGGGCGTGTGGATCATCCAGGGACTTTGCTCCCACTCTGGCGGCGAGTCTTCCAGAATCTTGCGCTTGGCTCTGCGCTTTTCTGATTTCAGCAGGTGGGTTGCATCTTCGCCGAGAACATCTGCGATCGACAGATTGTGTTGGGCAAGCGTCTGACGCAGCAGGCGCAGGTGATTCAAAAGCCCGTCAATCTCACGGTGGACGAAAACGATGCCTTGATCCGGGTGACGCAACTGATTGGCAAACTTATCCCAGTCACCATTGCACTCACTGACGAGGACGACAAGCATCCACACGTCCCAGTAGGTGACCCTGAATAACTTGCGGGCAGAGGGCAGCGGGATTTCTCGATAGAGATCGTTGCCGTGATGGGTGACGGCGCGAGATGGAGTCGTCATATTATCATCCTATGGCATGGGGTGCGTGGCTTTCCTCATCATGCTGTTTGCTGTTTTCCATTCTCGTCATTCTGATTTCCACTCTCAATCGCGTAGTCCTTCGGCAGATTGAGGCGGCGTTTGACGGATTCTACGAGCCCAAATGCCGCGTCACAAACTCCTAATTCGTCATCAGTGAGCAATGGTATAGCCAAGTGCAAAGACTCCTCTGTAAGGAGATACTCCAGTGCTGTAAATACTATTGAGTGCAATTCAACATCGCGGAAGAGCGGAATCAAATGCGGTATTGATTCGACCGCTTTACGCTCGGTTAATACTTCAATGACTTCCTGGCGTAGCGATAAATTATCTCCGCTGAGTGCTGATATAAGAGCGGAAATATCGTTACTGGTCTTGAGGGCTTTGGCGAGTTCAGCATTCAACCAATAATCTACGCTTTCATCTTCCATCATGAAGTCCATGATGTCAATCGGATCCAACGTAATTTCTTCGGTATTGACCGCTACGATTGCCCGCGCCGCAACCCATTTAACCAATTTCACGTCTGGATTCTCATCGTCCTGTAACATGGCGAGGTGAGGCAATGCCGATGCAATTTTCTTTTCGCCCAATGACCATGCGGCTGTGAGTCGAACAATTGGGTCGTTATCTTTGAGCAAAGCAATTAGCATTGAAATGCTCGCATCGCTTCTAAACCGACTGAGTGTCCAGACAATCGCACGACGCGTCTTCTTCTCGCTATCTTCCAAGAGTGGAATGAGATTCGGGACAACCAAATTGCCGTCGAATTCCGCGAGTTTGCGCGCCGACTCAAACTCTCCAAAACCAAGTTCGCCCTTCAGAGATGAAATGAGATAAGGAATAATCGCAGTCGTATTTAGGCGGACTATGCCCTGCATTGCTATATTTCGAATATGATGATCCTGGTCTTGCAGTCCCTGAGCGAGATGAGGCAATGCCGCAACCGATTCCATCTCGGCTAATGCTCTAATCGCTGCCCTTCTTGCGTCTTCAAATTCATCTCGAGTTAATCTGCCAAGTTCAGGAATTGCAGCAGTCGCTTTGAGCTTGCCTAAAGCTTCCGCTACCTCTACGCGCACCCACCAGTTTTCGTCTTCCAACAACAGAATAAGATTCGGTATGGCTGACTGAGCATTAAGTTTAGCCAATACTTCAACTGTTAGGGCTCGGTTTGCCGAGTCACCATCGTCCAGCAGACGGATAATATCTGGAATCGCTGCTTGGGCATTTAGTTGGCCCAAAATATCTGCTACGCTGATACGCAAGATTGATGCATCTTTCAAGAGCGGGATAAGATAGGGAATGGCTGACTTTCCCATGATTTTTGCCAGTGTTTTTGCCGCAGTCGATTGAATACCAGGATATCCAGGTTGCATTAATTCGATGAGGTGTGGAATTGCTGTTTCATCGCTAAATGCCTCTACTGTGAGCGTAGCCCAGATTTTTCTATCTCGGTTCAACCGTGGACGAAGGAAAGGCATGACGTCTTTCGCTTTAAATTTGCCGAGCACCTTGGACGCTGCTTCACTAACATCAGGATCACCGTCATCGAAAAAAGAAATCAGAAAAGGGATCACTTCAGGAGATTTAAAATTTCCAAGAGACCAAACAACTTGTTTCCGAATATTTTCATCTCGATCTTTGGACATTTCTATCAAGTATGGTATAGCAGATTCGTAATCCAGGTAGGATAGTGCATCTATTACTCGGCAACGCACGTTCTTGTTCTCATGTCTCAAAAACGGGATAATCTGTTGCAACGCGATTTCTGAGCCAAATTTGGCTAATGCTTTGCACGCGTGTTCATGTACTGTATGATCGCTGATGACCAACTTCACAATAATCGGAAGGGCAGATACTTCTCTTATTGCACCGAGTGTATCAAGTACACCGTACCCGAATTCCCAATATTCGAGTTCAAGAAGGGCAATCGAATACGCATAGAAGGAACCGACTCTCCAATCTTCCTGTTCTAACAATGGGAGAAGATATGGTGTGGCTACCTTTGTTTTGAGATTGCATAATGCGTTGATTGCCCAAATTTGTTCCCTTCTGAAACGGCTGTGCAGTCTGTGTGCTAGGAGTGCAATAAGGTTTTCCGTTGCCTCGGATTGCACTACACGCGCTCCGCCTACACACCGCGCCGCCAAAAATGGAGCCACCTTCATCACCAACTCCACTAATGGCGTCGCGTCCTCCATTAGCCCCGCTAGCAATACCAGCACCTCGTCCCACGAATAATAGCGTGCGGCTTCGCGCACTTGTGGATCGCTCATGCCAAGTCGGAGCAAGGCAGCGGCGGCAAAATACTCTTGCAGGAGTTGATGCGAGAAACGGAGTGAGCCATCGGCGGATTCATCAAGCAGGGACGCGCTGCGCGCAAAGTAGAGCAAGTCAGCGGGATTGTACGCAACGTCGCGTCCGTTCACGCGCATACTGCCAGTGAGGTGCTTATCCGCCCACTCGCGCGGAACGCTCGTGCCGCGCCCATACTCGCGCTGAATCGTGAATGCCAGGCCGGAGAGGGCGCGGAGTTGAATCTCGGCGTCGAGCCAGCGGTCGGGGTGCGTTTTGCGTTCCCGTTCCATCAGCGCGTTCACGAAACTCTGGAACAACAATCCGCGATTGGGCGGCAGTTCGCCTTGCAACTGATACACCTGTCCAATCATCAGCAGCATATACGGATTGCGTCCAATGTCGAGCAGATCCTTGTGATCGTCGCGCAGCGTTTCAAACAACCGCGTGCCTACATCCGCAAAGTACGCGGTGAGAAAATTTTTCTGCGCGTCCTCATCCAATTCTTGAATCGTCGCCTCGTGTAACAAATCCACCTTGGTCGTGTAATCGAGCGCGCGGCAGGTGAAGATGAAACGATTGCCGCGTTGCGCGTCGCGGAATTGTTCCAAGCGGTGAATTGAATCGCTGTAGTGCGCTTGCGGCATTTCGTTCAGCGCGTCAAAGAGGAGCATCACGCGCCCACCTTCGAGGTATTCGTCCAGATGTGCGGCAAGTTTACGATGCGCGGGGTACGTGTTACCCGACGAGTCCGCTTTGCTTTGCAGGACAAGTTCCGCGCGAAGAAAGCCCAGGATGGGCGATGTGCCATCGTATCGTCCGAGGGAAATCAGGATTGGCAATTGGGTGACTGGGTGATTGGACAATTGCGCGCGCGTCGCGTAATCGAACATCAACCGCCACAGCGTCGTCGTCTTGCCTGCGCCTGGATCGCCAAGCAGTATCAGATCGCCGTGCTTTTCAACCGCGTCGCGTAAATCGTCGTAGTGTTTGGTCTTGGGTTCGCGTTCCTCACGCTCGCGGGGGAATCTTTCGCGCACCAACACGTCAAAACCACGCGGCAAAAATTCAGCAGGCGTCGCTGTGTTAGAGACGAATTGCCGACTCGTCTCTGAGCCATCACGCAACCGTGCAATCGCGGCGAGTGGGGTGTAATGCGTGCCCCAGAATTCGTACTTGCGCACAACCTCGGCAAGGTATGCGCGGTCAAGTTCGTCGCGTTCGGTTTGCGAGAGGCGCGGCAAAACTTGAACGAGTTGGCGCGCCTGGGCGGGCCATTTGCGATAGCCGATAGTTATTTCGTCTCGAATTGCCTCGACAACTTGCGCTTGGAGTTGCTGCGAATCATCGAAGATGGCGTACTTGAACTGATCGTCGGCGCGATATTTGGCAAACAACGCGTCCGCCTTATCTTTGGCGCTTCGTTTGACGAATGCGAGGATCGGACGATGCGCGCCAAGCGCGGTTGCGAATTCTCTTTCGACGGGTTCGCGCTCCTGATCGCCGATAATCAAGACGAAAATGTCCGCTTCGGCAGCGTGACGCAAATAGCCATAGTCGCGCGGTTCGGAGCATGCCGTTTCCAATTCAAATACCCAAGCATACACCAACTGCAAACTCCCAAGCGCGGCTTTCAACGCTTTGCGCTCGCTGGCAAATTCACCAATCGCCGAACTGATGAAGACATCGAGATTGCGGTCCACAACTGTATTGTATCACATATCCAAGCGGAAATAAAAAACCAGCCGAGATGGCTGGCATGGCGTCTTCTCTCATCGCGATTGCTACGGAGGGAATTGTTTCCAGTTCTGCTTTGCTCGACTTACGATTTATTCTGGCTTCCCCAACCCAGGTTCAACCACGCGAATCGCCTCGCTTTCATCGGTGTCGTTGGAAGTGTGATTGAGCGTGGACAATAGCAAGTACATCGCAGGGCGCGGCTCTATCGCGATGATGCAATAGCCCTTCCGCCACGACTGCTCGACAATCGCGTTCACGAGTTTCAACTTCTCCAGATCCGTCGCGCGTTGCCACAACTCTCCGAAACTTTCCAACAAGAGCGCGGCGCGTTCCAGGTCGGGCATTTCGGACTTGGTGGATGGAATCGCCGCAAGTTCGTTCTGGATCCGTTTGCGTTCCACCAGATACTCGCGCTCGCTCAAATCGCCGAGAACGAACAGACGCTTGTTGCGCTCCAACTGACTTTGGAGTCGCGTTCGCGCTTGCTGTGCCTGATCCACTGTCCCGACACTTTCGCCGAGCCGCGCGAGCACTTTGGCTTTCCAATCGGCGGGCAGTTTCACCTTGGATAGAAACGCGCCGATCTGCTCCTCGTAGATGGACGCTTTCACGCTTTGCGGTTCGGGGCAGTATTCGTCATAGTCGGAGGCAGGATCGCGGTAGCGTCGTTCGCCCTTGATCGCATGTCCACGCAACAGCCGACCGCAGGTCACACACAGAACCTTTTTCCGCAACGGGTAGATGCGATCTGCCAATTTCGTCGTCACGCGCTTGACCGCGCGCCGTCTGAGTTGCTCTTGCGCGCGTTCCCAGGTCTCCAGGTCTATCGCCGCTTTGTGCTGACCATGCAACCACTCGCCCTTGTAGTACACTTCACCAAGATAGAAACGGTTCTTGAGGATTGGTAGCACCGTGTCTTCGGAGAACGGGCGCCGTCCCCAGTTGCCCGTCGTGCGGTAGCCCACCGCGTTGACCGCATGCACGATCTCGCGCACCGTCTGCCCTTCGGCGCACAAGCGTATCGCCATCCGATAGCCCTCGATGTTCTGCGGATCGAAGATCGGCACGCCGCCTTGTTCCTTTGGCACGC
>VGOB01000041.1 GCA_016865935.1 Chloroflexota bacterium
GAGAATTGTGTAAAATATGAGTGAGCATGGGATGTCCTCCTGTTGGAACAGGTAAACTAGAGTTTTCTCTAGTTTACTCAGGAGGCGTCCCATGTTCAAGTTCCATCAGATTTTCGCCAGACTACAGTTATCAATTGACAATTGTTAATTGAAATTATCGCGACACGGCTAGTTTTTCAAACGCCCAATCCACTGGCGCGCCGTTAATTAGTTTGACGCGATTCGATCCGTCCGCGTTCATTCGCCAGATCGCCCAGGTGCCGCCTTCGGGCGAGCGATAGAAAATAAAGTTGCCGTCGCGCGACCAATTTGCCGCGACGTGCGGCGCGGGACCTTGCGTCAACTGTTTTTTGCCCGTGCCGTCCGGATTGATCACAAAGAGTTGTCGCTCGCCGCCGATTTCTTTTTGATACAAGATCGTTCTACCGTCCGGCGACCAGACCGGCAAACTGCCGTCGTCGTCCACGACCAGCATCGTCGCGCCGGTTTGCGCGTTCGCTTTGTAGATGCCGCATTTATTTTCGCGGCACGTTTGAAACGCGATCTGCGTATCGTCCGGCGACCAATCCGGCATCGCGCCGACGACGACAAAGCGGCGCACCGGCGTCTCGCCCGCCAGCACATTCGACGGCACGACGTCAATGCCGGAAAACGCGAGCCAGCGTCCATCGCGCGACCACGCGGGACTGCGCGCTTTGGAATCGCCGATGTACTTGCGCGCGCCGGAACCGTCCACGTTCGCCAGCCACATTCCATCCGTCCAGTGATAGAACGCGATTTTCGTTCCGTCGGGCGAAAATGCCGGATCGGACGCGCGCTCGAACACCATACGCGCGCCGGTGCCATCGGCGTTCATAATCCACACATATTTATCTTCGGGGCGATCGCCTTCCGCTTTGCTGAACGCGATTTTGCCGGTCGGCGCGCGCGGCGGCGCGGTCGTCACGGTGGCGCGCAGCACCGGGATCGTCGGCGCGGGCGGCAGCGTCGGCACGGCGCCGAGAAAAGTGGGCGAGGGTGCGGGCGTCAGCGGAAGCGCGGGCAAGGTCGGCGCGACGACAGGTGGAAACGTTGGTGGAGGCGCAAGCGTCGGAATGATCACGGCGAAACGCGTCGGCGTCGCCGTGGCGCCAAACACAAAGTACGCACCCGCGCCGGCGATGACGACGAGCAAACAGATCACCACACACCCGAGCGCGCCGGCAATGATCCACGGAGTCCGATTGGATGCCGGAGTGGACGTGGTAGTCATACACAATCCTCCTCTCACAAGGGTCACGAACCTACTCGAATTATAACACACTCTTGGATAGATGCAATAGGAGTTTTTGCACCCTTGTGCGACACCCGTTTTACAAACAAAAAAAACAACCGAGGCAACTCAACGCCTCGGTTGTCTAACACATCAACACGGAATCGAACTACTTGGGCGCGTGATAGTTCTTGGCGCGCGCCTTGAGTTCGGCGTCGGTCTTGACCGATGCCTTGCCGCCCTGTATATGACAGGACTTGCATGCCCAATCAAGTCCGACCTGCGAGATGAGGAACTTGCCATCCGCAGTGAATTGCGCGGTCGCCTCCGGGTCAATCGCGAAAACGTGCGAGCGGATATCTCCGGCGAATTTTGCCGCATCCACGGACGCGCTCGACCCGATCAGCCGCGGCATATGACAGTCAATACATTGCACCTTGACTGCGGTGTGCGCCGCCGATGCCTGCTGACGCGCTTCCTTAAAGTGGCAGGTGTCGCAAGTTGTGCGCGTCGTTTGCTTGTTGGCTTGGCGCAGCTGCACCACACCAAGATGCGGATTGTGACAGTCCACGCATTTCAGCGCGAGGTGCTTGCTTTGATACAACTCGTCATACTGCTCGCGGTGATCAACGAAGGGACCGGTTCTGGCTTCGATCTTGGTGACGTCACCGCGCCGATGACACTTGCCGCACAACTCAGAGTCGCGCGTCACTTTGAGATCAACGTTGTAGGGATTCGCGACGTGCAAACTACCGGGCCCGTGACACTCTTCACACTTGATGCCATCTTCCGCCCAAGTACCGACGATGCCCGGTAGATTGTTCTGGCTGCCGGTTGCCTTGTAGCCGGTCATATGGCAGGGACCGCAATTGTACTTGAAATCTTTCACGCCGGAGTTGTACTTGCTCCACGCGGCATCTTTGCCTGCCGCCGCGTTCGCAAAGTTCCATTGGTTCAGATAGTTCGTGTCGCTGATCGTCGCGCCGGGTTTATCGGTGATGATGAAACCGCGCTTGTCCATCAAGCGATACTTCCACGCGTACCCGCCGATCACGTACGAAATATCGTTCCAGGTGTACCCTTCCGGCAGTTTTTCGATCTTGGTGAAGGGCATCGTCGGGGCTTTGCCGTCCACAACTTTGTTCAGTTTGAACGCGTGTCCCGACTGGGCAAACTCATCGGCAATCGCCTTGTGGCACGCGGTACACTTGTCTGCGCCGACGTACGTCGCGACGCTTGCCGCCGCCGCAGCCGGCGCGTCTTTGCCAGGTGCGCCGTCTTTGCCGGCAGGCCCCGCCGGACCGGCAGGTCCCGCTGGACCCGCTGGACCTTGTGGCCCCGCCGGTCCCTGCGCGCCCGCGCAACCAATCAACAACGCGACCACGAGTAAACTGATCGCGATGACGAGGATTCTCTTGTGAGCCATTCTCTTCCATTTCTCCTTTGAAGATGAGTAACGTCGTCCGAATTGTTCCCGATGTGTCCTGCTCTCCTTTCTTGTCCGCGCGATGACGCAATTCCCTCGTCAGAATCGCGCATTGCAAGCGCGGCGCGATAAATTTTCGATTTCGAGTCACACCGCCAACAGCGCGACCCCAAAATCAAAACGCGTCCATACGCGCGCAAAAAACACCGCCACGACAGGACGCACGAACGTGCCAACATAGATGCCCTCGTCAGCATCAAGTTTACATTAGTGTATTCTAATATTCGATTTGGGGCTAGGGACATTTGTCCCGATTCGCTTGCCGCTTTGTCCCGTCCACCGAACGCGTTTGCCGAATTCGGCGTCGTGCGTTAAAATAGCCGCTGGAGCCAAGCGTGGTCGAATTCTTTCAAAGCAATCGCGAGATCGTCTTTTTCATTTACGGTCAGGCATTTTTCATTCTGGGACTTGCGGTCGCGCTGCGATCGCGTCAGCGCAGCCAGATCGCGTTTGCCAAACATCTGTGGCTCCTCGCCGCGTTCGGCATCGTGCACGGCGTGTACGAATGGGGTATCATCTTCATTCCGATTCAGCAAACCTACTTGGCGCCAGACACGATCAACTTGTTGCGCTTGATCGAGTTGCTGTTGGAAACGCTCTCCTTCTTCGCGCTATTCCAATTCGGCGTCGAATTGACAGCGCCGCGTTTGCGCCTCGCGCCGACCGCGCTCTTGCTGATCTGGTGCGCCGCGCTGCTCGCGCTGCAAATTTTCGTCCAGCCAGATTTGACGCGATTCCGCATCATCGGCGACACGTTGGCGCGCTATTTGCTCGGCGCGCCTGGCGCGGCGCTAGCGGCGTGGGGCTTGCATCGGCAAGCGCGTCAAGCGGCGCAAATCGCATCGCCGCGCATCGCGCGCTATTTCGAAATCGCCGCGCTCGCGTTCGCGCTGTACGCGCTCGTCGCGTCGGTGGTGCCGCGCAGCGATTTCTTCCCCGCCTCGATCTGGAATTACGATGTCCTGCTCGCGACGATCGGCGTGCCTGCCGCGATTTTTCGCGCCGCGTGCGGCATCGTGATCGCCGCCGCGATCATTCGCGGCTTGGACATTTTCGATGTGGAAACCGAACGCCAACTGGACGACGCCGCGCGCACCCGCGCCGTCGCCGCCGACCGCGAACGAATCGGACGCGAGTTGCACGACGGCATCATCCAATCGTTGTACGGCGCGGGGCTGACGCTGGAAGACGCCGCGCTGACGATTGACGAAGACGCGGCGCGCGCGCGCCAAAAAATCGCGAGCGCGATCGACGCGCTCAATCGAACGATCCGCGACATTCGCGCCTACATCCTCGATCTGCGCGCCGAAGCCACGCCCACCGATTGGACGACGCGCCTGGCGGACATCGTCCGACTCTTTCGCGTGCAAACGCTGATCGACGCCGAATTGAAAATCGAAGGCGCGCCGCGCAAGAGTTTGGACAAGACACGCTGCAGCGAATTGCTCGCCATCGTGCGCGAAGCGCTGATCAACGCGCGCAAGCACGCGCGCGCGTCGCACGTCGAAATTCGCGTCCGCTATCACCCGACCGAATTGGAACTCGCCGTCAGCGACAACGGCGTCGGCTTTGCGCCAGAAACGATGCTGCGCGATCTGGGCGCGCGACAAGGTCTGCGGAATATGCGCGAGCGCGCCCATTTGATCGGGGGACGTTTGGAAATTGATTCCGCGCTCGGACGCGGCGCGACGATTCGCGTGCTCGTGCCGTGCGACAAGGACTAGTCAATGGCTCTGCGAATTCTCTTGGTGGACGATCACGAAGTCGTGCGGCTCGGTTTGAAAACATTGCTCGCGCGACAGCCCGAATTCGAAATCGTTGACGAAGCCGCGAGCGCGAGCGAAGCGATCGAAAAAACGTTGCGCCTGAAACCCGACCTCGTGGTGATGGACATTCGGCTGCCTGGCGGCAGCGGCATCGCGGCGTGCCGCGCGATCACCGCGCAACAACCGACGACGCGCGTGCTGATGCTCACCTCCTACGCCGAAGACGAAATGCTGTTCGAGGCGATTGCCGCAGGCGCGGCGGGCTATGTCCTCAAACAGATCGGCAGCGCGGAACTCGTGCGCGCGCTGCAAGTCGTCGGACGCGGCGAATCGCTGATCGATCCCGCGCTGACGCAAAAAGTGTTGGCGCGCGTGCGCGACGGCGCGCATCGCCGCGCCGAATCGGTCTTTCGCAAACTCAGCGCGCACGAACTGAAAATTCTCGCGCTCGTCGCCGAAGGCAAAACGAATCGCGAGATCGCCGCGCAGATCTTCTTGAGCGAAAAGACGGTTCGCAATTACGTCAGCAGTATCCTCGCCAAACTCAATCTCACGTCGCGCGCACAAGCCGCCGCGTTCGCCGCCACGCATCGCCTTCACGATTACCTTGCGACCGAAGACCAACTTTCCTGATCGCTCAAAACTTCCAAACTGTGCTATAATCAATGAGCAAATGACGAATGAACAAATGACAAATAGCAAATGACAAATGAACAAATGACAAATGACAAACAATGAATGACGAATCACCCAATCACCCAACCACCCAATCACCCAATCACCCAATCACCCAATCACCCAATTGCCCAATCACCTAACCACCCAATCACCTACTCCCCAATCACCCAATTATGATTCGCCTCAAACGCCTCTACGTCCACAATTTCAAACAACTGCAAGAACTCGAACTGCATTTCCCCGATCACGCGCGCGTCTTGGTGCAAGGGAAAAACGAAGCGGGCAAGTCCACGCTGTTCGAAGCATTGTATTTCGCGCTCTTCGGCAACGCGCTCGCCACCGAAAGCGGCGCGCGCGGTTTGGACGATCTGATCCGGTACCAAGTCGAAAAAGCGCGCGTCGAATTGGACGTGCAAGCGGGCGCGCGCGTGTTCCAGATTCGCCGGACGATCACGCGCGGCAAGAGCAATGTCTGGGAACTCGATATTCGCACGGGCGACGCGGTGGACGAAATTCGCGGCAACACCGTCGTCAACAAACGATTGATCGGCGAACTCGGCTTCGACGGCGACGCGCTACTCAACACCTGCTTCGTCGAGCAGAAAAAACTGGAGAAACTGGAAGGGCTGACGCGCGCCAAGCGCGAAGAATCGCTCGCCAAACTCTTGAACCTGGACGCGCTCGTGCGAATCGAAAGCGATCTCAAACTGCGCGCCGAAGACAAGCAAGAATCCGATCGCCTGAAAAAACGCGCCGACCTCGCCGCGATTCAAGCCGAACTGCCGCCGCTCGAACAACAACTCGCGCACACCGAGAGCCAGTTGAACCTGCTCGATTTGCGCGGCGCGACGGAGGGCGCGCTCGGCGAAACGCGCGCGGTGCAGCAACTCGACGCGCAGATGCGCGACCTCGCCGCGCAACGCGATCAGGTGACGCAACGCGTCGAACGGATCGAAGCGTTGAAAGACGCGATGACGCACGTCAAAGACGCGCGCGACGCCGTCGAACGGATCGCGGATCACGCGCGCACCATCGAACGCTTGAAGCAAGAACAAGCGGACGCACGCCGCGCCGCCGAATCAATCCCTAGTCTCCAGTCCCGCCTCTCTGAACTGCGCCATCTCGCTCGCCGCCTCCAACGCCTGACGCAACTGCAATCCGCGCGCGATCATTTCGCGCAACGCGCCGCGCAACTCGCGGACGCGCACACGCGGCTCGCCGAATTGAGCGCGACGATCACGCGCGAGGAAAACGCGCTCGCGCAGGTGGACGCGCAGATGCGCCAAGCCAAAATCGGCGCGGCGTTGGAAAACTGGATCGCGGCGCGGCGCGAAGCGTTGCCGCCCGGCGAAATCGCGCTCACGGTTCAGCAGAAAAAACAGACGCGCGATCAACTCGCGCGGCGTTTTCGTATCGAATTGTACGGCGGCGCGGCGATTTTGATCGTCGTCATCGCGCTCGCCGTGGCAACCGTCGCGTTGACGTTTTCATTCGTCGCGCCGACCGCGCTGGGACTTGCGTTCTTGATCGCGCTCGCGCTCGGCGGCGTTGCCGCGTTCGTCGCGCTTGTACTGGTTGCGCGCGCGGCGCGGCTCTGGCGCGATTGGGCGCGCGCATCCGAAGAACTGGGGCAGGCGCAGGGCGAAGCGCACGCGCGCGCGTCGGTCAGCGCAGCGCAACTGGCGCGCATCCAAGACGCCGAAACGCGTCTGGCGCAGCTCGACATCGCGATTCCCGAAACGCCGGAGCAGGCGCAACACGAGATTGACGCGCGCGCGCCGCGCGCGTTGGACGATCTGCGCGCCGCGCACGACGCGACGCGCGAACGCTTGCTCCACGCGCGCGCGATCCGGGGTGAGTTGCAACAACAGAACGCGATTGCCGACCCGGCACACGTCCAAGCCGAACGCGCGCGCTGCGAACGCGCCGCGCAGAAAGCGGCGCGCCTTCACGATGTCTGGCGCGCGCGCACCCAAGCCCGCGCCGACGCGTTGGGAATCGTACTCGCCGCCGAAGCCGCGCAACGCGCGTACTATGAAATCGCCGCGCAGATCGAACAGGCGAAACGGCGCGCTAAAGAGGACGCGCGCCTGAGCCAGGAAATCGCGCAACGCGAACAACAGGCGCGCGATTTGCAACGCCGCGCGCGAGACGAGTACGCGCAAGCGCGTACGATCCAAGCAGACGCGCCAGAGTGGAGTGAGCGATTAGAGCTTGGAGACTATAACGCGTTCGGCAAAAACTTGCGCGCGGAGTACGACGCGCTGGGGGGCGAACAAGCAATCAAGCAGGCGCGCGAGCTGGAGGGGGAACTGGGGCGGCGGCAAGGCGAACGCGCGACGCGCCAGCGCAATGCGGATGTGTTACTCGCACGCGTCCGCGAATTATTTTCCTCATTTCCCTCCGCCTCGGCGACGACGTTCCGGGAGGAACTGACAGAACTGGCGGAAAAACTCCAATCGCTTGATCTGGGTGACGAGGCAACCCTGCGGGTCCAACAGCGCGAACTCGTCGGACGCGTCCACTCGCTGCGCGATCGGCAGACGCAATTGGAACGCGAGCTGGGGCTCGTCAACGTCGCACTCGATCCCGCCGCGTGCCGCGCCGAGTGGGAAGCCAATGTGCGCGCGGCGTTTGTGCGCGAGCGCGGCGTCGAAATCGCATCGCTCGCGCGCAAACGGATCGTCCAAAAAGTTTTGCCCGCGACGATGGATTATTTGCGCCGCCTGTTGCCGGCGTTGACGCGCGATCGCTATCACGACGCGCAACTCGATCCGGAAACGTACAAGATTCAAGTGTGGGACGAGCGCGCGAGCCCTTCGACTGGCGCTCAGGGGGGCGGCGCGTTCAAGGAAAAAAATATTTTCAGCGGCGGCACCAAGGATCAATTCTCGCTCGCGCTGCGGCTCGCGTTCGCGCTGGCGACGCTGCCGCAAGAACGCGGCGCCGCGCCGTCGTTCATCTTTCTGGACGAACCGCTCGGCTCGTTCGACGACGAGCGCGCGGACGCGCTGATCTATCTGCTGACGGAAGGCGAAATCGCGCGCGCGTTCGATCAGATTTTTCTGATCAGCCACGTCCACGTCAACGAGCAACTCTTCACACATCGCGTCGTGCTGGAAAACGGGCGCGTGGCGGAAACCAATCTACGTGAAACGTAGAAGCAAAATCGTAATCACGCGTCATTTCGAAGAGCGATTTTCGCGACGAGAAATCTCGCCCATACAAAAACGAGATTTCTCGCTTTGCTACCCAGAAACTTGAGGTTCGTAGTATGCGCTTCAGCGCAAGAGGGGCGGCGATGAATCGCCCACTACGAACACGCGCGCGCGTTTCTGACTGCAAACACGCTACGCGCGCGCGGCGGTATGAATTCTCGAAATGACAAAATGGACTCGCTATAAAAAACCTTCCAGGTTGCACAAACCTGGAAGGTTTTTGTTTCAGCGCGACTGACGGAGACCGGGAAACTGGTTTTCCGGAATCGGTTGCAGATCGGGCGCGCCCGACGCGACCTTGATCACATAGTGGGAGCAGCTTGGACTGGCAAAGAACATCAAGCGATCAGTAACGCGGAGATATTGATTTTTGCGCGTGAACCTAGCGAGATCGGGATCCCAATCTTCGCCGGCCGCCACATAGACTTCGCCGAGAAAATTATCAGGGCCTAGCCCGAGAAGCCGAAAAAATTGGCGCGCGAGAATGAAGACTGCCGCGTGAATACTGGGCCGCGTCGCGGTTGGCGAGTATCTGACCAACATGACAACAAGATCCAGATCGAGATGGTTTTCAAACGCCAGCGTACCGCATCCTTCAGTCGCCGGCGGTACCGGGTAAACCAAAAACGAACCGGTGTAATAGCGCCGGAATAAAACCGGCGTTGGCACAGCCGTCGGCGTTCGCGTCACAGTGGGCACAGGCGTTGCCGTGTGCGTCGCGGTCGCCGTAGGCGGAATCGGCGTAGCCGTCGCGGTGGGCGCGAGCGTAGGAACGCGCGTGAACGTCGCCGGGGGTGCCGGAGTTGGCGCTGGCGTCGGCGTAGGCGTCGCGCAGCCGATCAGAACGAACGCGAACGCAAACAACAAAACGCAGAAACGGAATTGCTTGAACATTTTTTCTTCTCCTGAAAACCTGTGACAAATTTCTAAATTTGTCCTACGGCGCGTGCAGCGCGCGGATGAACGCGGCAAACCCCTTACCAAAGTTCGTCATCTCACCCGTCTGCGGATCGAACAAACGTCCCGTGGGATACCCCGTATCGTCGAGCGAGTACCAACACCAACGCTGCACCAGTTTGTAATCGTCCGCCGGATAACCGAGCGCGGGATCGCGCGCGGTCAAGAAAAAATCGAATGTGCCGATCAGAAAATTCAACACGCGCTCATCGGGAAAGCCGTAATCCTCCGGCATCGGAATGCCGTACTCGGAAACGACGAGCGGGTAGTTTTGAAAACCGCGCGCCGCCATCCATTCGCGAAACGCGATAATCTGCGCGCGAAACGCGTCGAGGTTGCCGCTATCGTCCACCTCGTACAGCATCCCGGTCGCGTCAGGCAAGCCGGGCGGAATATCCACGCCCCACGATCCGCGCTCTTCGCGCAAAATGAAATTGTGGACGTTCCACACATCCACCGGCAGCGCGGTCTGATTTTGTTCGCGATACGCCGCCAGCACTTGATCGAGATAACGCAGACGCAGCGGCGTTGGCTGCGTGACGCCGCCGATCCCAACTTGCGCGGTCGGATCGGCGTCCTTGATCGCGCGATACGCGCGCTGATACAGCCGCGCGTAGGCGCGCGGCTCGACATTATCTTGCCACTTGACATCCGGCTCGTTCCCGATCAGCCAGAGCGACCCAGGATTCGCGCGCGCGATTTGCGCGATCTTGCTCTCGGTCGGTTGGAGCTCGCCGGTGATCAGCCGCACCATCTGCACGTACTCGATGTTGCCGGGGCGCGGCGGATCGATTTGCGCGCGCCAATCCAAATACCAGCCGAACGAAAACGGCGCGAGATCGTAGCGCGTCAGCGGACCGATCGCAACGCCGATGCCCCAACGCGGTCTGCCTTGCCAGACGAGCGCGTGCGGCGCGGAGCGAGCGGCGAGCGGCGTATTTTTGGCGATAGACGTTGGCGTCGCGAGCGCGCGCGTTTCTTGCGCGGCGCGCGTGCGCGTGGGGACGAGCGGTTCTGGGGTGAACGTGGCGCGCGCAATCGGTGTCGGTGGGCGCGTCAAGGTTGGCGTTGACGCGGGTGGACGCGTCGGTGTTGGCGGTGTCGGTGCGGGATAGGTATGCTCGGTGACGAAGAACAGCGCGATCAACACCAAGCCGATCGCGACGAGAGCGATGCCGCCGGCACGGCGCATATTATCGCTCACGCCGTTTACCCAGCAGCAAAACCGCGATGCCCAACAACACCAGCGCGCCGCCGCCGCACAAGAACGGCGAAACGCCGCCGCCACTCGCCGCAATTTCGGCGGTAGAGGACGCGGCAAGCGTGATCGTCGGCGCGCGCGTTTCCGGACGCGTGGAGAATGTCGTGGTGATCGCCGCGTCGGCGGGCGGCGAGCCGCGCGGCGCGATGATCGTCGCACTCGTCGGCGGCGGCGCGCCGGGGGTCGCGCCGGGAAGCTGGGTCGCGATCACCTGGGTTGAAACCGGCGCAACCGTTGGCAAGCCAACCGTCGGCGCGCTAACGGCGGTGGGTTGCGCGTCCACGCGCGGTGCGGTGGAGGTCGGAAATGGCGCGGCGGTTGGCACGCCAGGTTCGCGCGTCGGTTGCGGCGGCTGGGGCGGCGACGGCGGCGGCGGGACCGTGCGCACGCGCGTCGGTACGGTTTGGCGCGCGGGATTTTGCGCGGGCGTCGCCCACGCGTGCGGCGCGAAGATCAGCAACGTCAAAACGATCAGCCCGCCGATCCAAAGAATCGAACGCGAATGCATCATCGCTTCTCCAAACGCAATCGAATGTTCTGATCGCGATCCAAGTTGAATCGAAACACCGGCACACCCGCTTCGAACGTCGTCGGGCGCGGTTGCGCTTCGATCAACGCGTAACCGAGCGGCAGGCGCACCGTCAGTATGACTGGATACCCTGGGGCTCCGGCTTGCTTTTGCCAATGCAAATCATAGCGCGCAAAATTGCCATCGCGTTGCAGAACGTGCTCGGCAAGCGTCCACGCATAGCGTCGCGTTTGCGATTGCGCGGTCGGCAAAATCATCGTCGCTTCGAACGCTTGCAATGTGCCTTCCGGACGCACAATCACCGCGCCTGGGTCGGCGGTCTTGCGCCAGAGCGCGTTTGCCAGAAGCGGAATGCGCGTCGCATCGTCCAGCCGCGCGGACGCGGGAACGAAGACGCGCACATAGTCCCAGTAACACCGATTCGTCATTTGCTCGTACACCGGATCGTACCGCGCTTCAGGGGTGCACGGCACATTCGTCGTGGCGGTGTTGGTGTACGCGAGCGTGAGTTCGGCGCGCGGCGGCTGGGCGCGCAAATCCACATTGTACGTCGCTTCTTGCCGGATGCGCGCGTTCACTTTGTTGTATCCCAGGTTCGCGTCCACGATCATCAAGTAATCGCCTGTCACCGGTTCCAGCGCGCCGTCCCACTTTTGATCGCGCAAAATCGCGGCGGCTTCGGGACGATCCACAAAAATCTGAATGTGCTTGCCTTCCAGCAAGCGCATCGTCGTTTCTGCCAGCGCGACTTTGTCGAACGCGCCGGTCTCGATCCGCTGCCGCGCGGCGTCGGCGAGCGTGCCGATGAACGATTTGCGCTTGAGCCACCACGCGCCGGTGAATTTGCCGTCGCTGGGCGCCCACGCGTTCCGCATATACGCGACGACGTTCGCGCGCGTGATCGGCTCGTTGGAATCCGGCACGCGAATCGGGCCGACCGCGCCGATTAATTCTTGAAACGCAAATTGATCGAACGCGATGACGCCGTCCATCGGCGGCGTTGCCGTACCGGGACGATACAACGCGAGCGCTTGCCGCGCGGCGGTCGGAAAATCGGGCGACCAGTTGCTATCGCGAAAAACCCATTGCTCGACGCCGAGCAAACGATACAACGGTTCGGGTGGTTCGGGGTACGGCTTGGAAAAATCGTCCGCCGCGTAACTATCGCGGAACACCATCGCGGACAACCGTCCCGCTTCCACGCGCACTTCGCCGACGCCGGTGATAAAGCCGCCGCCGGGGCGCAACTCGTCTTCGTTCAGACCCAGCACCAGATACGTGCGCGGCTGATCGAATCCGCCCAAGTGCGGCGCGAGTGACGCGAGTTGCAAGCCCGCGCGCGCGAGTGGCATCGCGCGTTGGAGCGTTTGCACGCGCGAGGACAACAACGGCGAGAGCGCGTCCGCAGAAATGGGCGATAGCGTTTGTTCGGCGCGCGTGGCGCGCGCGGCGGCTTGTTGCACCTGGGTTTGATTTTCGGCAAAGACGCGCATCACGCTGCCGAGCGAAATTTCGCGCACGCCGGAACGCGCGAACGATTCGCACACCAGCGAACCGGCTTCGGCGAGATCGTCCCCGGCGGCAAGCAAGCGCGGCGCGGCGTCCAAATCGTTGCCGACGACCGGCAGCCACCGGAACAACGGCGCCAGCGCGATCACGCCGCCGGCATCGCGCCGCAGATCGATCACGTCGTTTTGCAACGCCCACATCGCTTCGCAAGTCGGCGCGAGATCGGCTTGCTTGACCGTGTCGCGCACTTGATCGAAATGAATTTTGAGCGACTGCGCGCTCCACGCGAGGCGCACGAGCCACGCGCTCAGGATCAACAACCCGAGCACGAGAATGAGCAAACCGATGCGACGCAGTGTGATCATCGCGTTCCTCGTCGCCGCCACGCGCCGCGCGTTTCCCACAACGCGAGCGCGATAACGACGAACCAACCGGCGCGCTCGAACCAATTGCCCACCGATAATCCCATCCCCAGCGCGAAGAGCGCGAGTCCGAGCATCGTCGCGACACGAAAATCCGGTCGCGCCAGAACTTGGCGCGTGGATTGATCGCGTGACGCGCGCGCAAAACCGACGAGCGCGAGCAAGAACGCGAGTCCCGCGATCCACAAGGTTGCCGCCACAACACTGAACCAGTCAATCATCGAGCGACTCCGGGCTGGAGAATGGCGCGGCAACGCGCGCGTCTGGCGCGCCGAACCAATCGTACCATTTTTGCAAGCGTCCCGATTGCGCCTGATCGTACAATCCGGCGACCAAGCCGAGCAAGAGCCAGAACATAAAGCCGGGTTTCGCGCCGAGCGTCACTGCGTCCGTCATCCCGTAAACCCAATGCGCGAGCAGTCCCGCGCCCAAACCCAGGACGACCGCGCGCACAACAAACGAATCGGGCATCGTCGCGCGCGCGCGCGTCCACGTCGCGCCCAGCATCAGCGCCGCGCCAAAATAGAGCGACGCGAACGCGATCAAACCCGGCACGCCCAGATCGAGTCCGGCTTGGAGAAATTCGTTGTGCGCGTGCGCGATGTCCGAATCGGGTCCGATCAAAAACAGGGGGTACAAAACGTGAACGACGCGGCGGAAGGTGTTCATTCCCATTCCGGTAAACGCGAAATCTTCGATGCCATACATCGCGCGCGACCAAACTTCGACGCGTCCTTCCCACGTGTTGATCACCGATTCGGCGGAGAGCGCGGACGCGCTTTCCGCGGATGGCGCAAGCGCGCCCGCGCGCAGGAAAAAGATCGCGGCGATGAGGACGACGATTCCGGCGACGATCATCACCGCGCGCCAACGCCACGACGCGACGAAAAACAGAATCGCCGCGAACGCGACGAGCAGACCCAAATAGCCGCCGCGCGATTGCGTCAGCACGAGAATCGCGAGCAAAGCGATCGCCGCGCTGATCGACGCGAACAACGCCAAGATCGTTTTGCGCGCGCCGAGCATTTCGTTCACCGCGCCGCGTCGCGCGAATAGCGCGACGGAAAGCATCGTCAGAACCGGAATGCCCCACACGAGCACTCCGGCGAGTTCGTTCGCGGAGACGCCAGTTGCCGCCGCGCCTTGCAGACCGAGCAGGCGCGGCGTCACGCGCGAAATCAGCGAACCGATCACCGGAATTTTCGCGCTCCACTGCACGGTCAACAGCGCGAACCCTGCCATCCCAACACTCAGCGCGCCGAAGAGAATCGCCGCGCCCCACCAACCGCCCGGGCGTCGCGCTTTGCGCGCGGTTGCAAAAAAGACGCCGAACGCCAGCACCATTCCGGTGATCTTGGCGAAACTCTGCGCGAAATCGTACGTGGCGTACAAACTCACCAGCACCATCACGGCGAGAAGTAGGATCGCGGGGTTGAGCGGCGTCCGGCGCAGGGGGGTACGCCGCGCGAGCAAGCCGACGATCCACACGCCGGGGACAATCAGCAGCGCGAACGAGCGCCCAACCGAAGGAAAAAGTAGAAACGGCGCAGCCAGCGCAATCCAAACCCAGTGCCATTGATCGAGCCAACGGAGAATTCGCACGCAACCTCACAATGAAACACAATCCGTGATGCGTCAACAATCGAAACGCGGGTCTGCTAATGCTCCCCGCGCCTCATTCTACAACAAAGACACCACATTTCCAAATTGACTTTACTTGTCGCGTAGCACGCGCAACGCCGGATCGCCCAGCCAGACGAACGTGTCAATCACCTCGCGCGTCTCCGGCGATTTGCCGTCCACCTTGCGCTTGGCGCGCGCAATCGCTTCGCCCAACGACGCCGCCGGATTGCCAGACAATTCGGCGAAGAGCGCGCGCATCAATTCCTCCTGCGCTTGCGGCACCGACAGCCCCGTCGGCACCAAGCCCGCCACGATGCCGCCGTCGCGCTTGAACAACAATTCTTCCGCCAGAGAATTTTTCTGCGGATGATAGAAAAATCCATCCAGACAAGTCGGCGTGAAAAGAATCGGCGTGCGCGCGCCATTTTTGAGCGCGCCCAAGTGTTCCACGCTGAACAGCGGTCCTTCCGCCCACGTATCAATCGAGCCGTGTCCGATGTACGCCACCCAGCGCGCGCCCTCGTTCCAACGCGCCAGCATCTCACCGCGCGCGGCGTTGACATCGCCGCGATGATCCGCCAAATACGTTTTTTGCGCGACCACGCCGGAGGGCAATTGCGCGATCAGCGCGTCGGACATCGAAACGAACTGCGGCTCTTTGTCATCGGCGATGAACAACGCGCGATGATGCCACTCGGCGCGCGCGCGCAACGACGATTCGTACGCGATCGTTTTGCTGACGACGCGCGCCACTTGCTCGGCGGTCTGCGCGGGAATCCGTCCGATTGCCAGCGCGGGATGCCCGGTCTGATCGTCCGGCGCAACGAACCAATTGTCGCTGGCGGCTTGATTCAGATGCGGCGTCTTGACCAAAAACGTCGGCACAAGATTTTTGTTCGCGCCTTGTTGATAATCGCGATAATCGTAACTCGCCTTGCCGACGAGCAACACAAAACGCAACGCAGGCGCTTGCCAATTCTGCCGCGCCCATTCCAAGAACGCGCGAATCGCCATCGGCGATTCTTCTCCGTATCCGAACGTATCGTAGACCTGAGTCGTCGTGACGACGCGCACGCGCAAACCGGCGCGCGCGCGCCATTCGACGAGCGGGCGCAACGCGTGCGTGAAATCGCGCGACGCGTGCGTGATGATCAGATAATCGGCGGAAAGATCCGGCGCGCGCAGATCGCTGGCGGACATTGGGACAATGTGCGCGACGGGCTTGGCGGCGTTCGGTCCGACGGCAAGCCAGCGGCGCGGCGACGGCGCGTCACTCGCAAACGTCAACGCGCGCGCGGCGATCGTTCCATTCGTCACGCGCGTCACGGCAAACGGATCGGTGATATCGAAAAGATCGATCGCGTCGCCGCTGAATCCTTCGACGCGATACGCGCCCGCGCCCGCCGCGAATTCGATCTGATCGTTGTGCGCGATCAGGCGGCGCGTGTAGGCGAGATCAAGCGCACGGAGCAAAACGATTTCGGCTTGCGCGCCGGTGTCGCCGGGGGTGACTAGCTGCAACGAATTTTCGCCCGCGCGGATCGCATTGGCGGGAATCGTCGCGGTGATCGTGCGCGCGCCTTGCCCGTCCCATTTTTCATCCGCGACGCGCGTGTCGTTGAAAAACGCGCGGAGGTGATGATCGGGATTCACCGCGTCTTGCGTACTGCCCCACAGATGAACGCGCAGCTGCGCGGGCGCGGGCATTGCCGCAGGCAAGGTCATCGTGATCGTCGTCGTCATCGGCGCGACCAGGGCTTGCCAGAACCAAGGCGCATCGGCATCGCCGAACTGCGGCAGATACAACGTCGGACGCTCGAGGTGTAACGCGCTGGCAAAAGATTCTTGCGGCGCGGCGCGCGCCATTGCCGCGCTCGTTTCGCGCATCGGCGCGGCGGGTTGCTGTCCCCACGTCACCCAGTAGACCGAGAAATTCGAGTAGGGGGAATCGCTTGCCTGTCCGTAAAATTCGAACGCGAGGTCCGCGCCCGCGCCGCGCACGCGCGCCGGGATCGCGCGTTCGCCGCGAAAAAGTTGGAGCGTCGCCGCGTCGAGTTGCGCGATGTTCGCGCCCGCGTTTTTCAGATCGGCGGCAATCACGCGATACCACCCATCGGCGGAGACGAAGAGTTTGAACCGCGTGTCCGATTTTTGATCTACGAACTCTGGAATGGGGTCGGCAGAACGCGGGGGTTGAGCAATCGTCGTACAACCGCCGAGCGCGAGGACGCCGAGCGCGAGGAGTTTGAGCCACTTCATTCGGCGATCACATTTCACTGCGCGCGCGGAACGAAAGATAGATCGCGAGAATCCCCAACAGCAACCCTCCGGCTCCAATGATGCCCAGCAAAAGAATGCCTGCGCCGAGGAACAATTGCTTGGCGCGAACATCGCTATCCTCCGGCGCGGCGGCGATTTCCTCTTCCGGCTCTTCCGCTGTTTCCGACTCGGCGTCTTTGATCGCGAGCGCGACGCGCGTCTCTTCAGGTTTGGGCGCGCTGACACTGGGCGCGGCAGGCGCGCCTGCTTTGGGCGGCGCGGTGGGTTGCACCGCGTAGGCGACGCGCACAGTTGGCGTCGGTGGGACGGGCGTGGGCGGCGTGATGCCGGGCGGAAAAGTCGGGGTGCGCGTCGGCGTGAATTGCGGCGGCGTAGTCGCAGTGGGTGGCGCAGTCGCTGTAGGTGGCGCGGGCGTTGACGTCGGCGCGCCGGGAACCAGCGTCGCGGTGCGCGTGGGCGTTGCCGTCGCGGTGGCGGTTGGCGCGGCGGGCGCGGCGGCAATCGCGGTGACCGAATGGGTCGCTTTGTTGCCGGAGGTATCGAGACTTTCCAGGCGATAGTAGTACGACTGCCCCGCCGTGACCGCCGAATCGGTAAACGCATAGGACGCGCCGGCGATGCTACCGAATTGCGCGGGCGTGTAGTTGACTTTGGTGAACGTTCCACTCGCCGATGGACTGCGGAGAACGTTGAACCCGACGTTGTTCAATTCACTGCCCGTCTTCCAACTCACGACGACCTTGCCGCTTTGCCACTTGGCGTCGAACGATGAAATGGTTACCGCCGCCGAGACGCGGAATGGCGCGAGCAAAATAAATGTGCTGGCAATGGCAAGCCAGAAAAATGCAAGAATAATTCTTTTCATACGCCCCACCCAATTATCCAGCGCGCGGCGAATCCGCTCGCGCGCGTCACCCAGCGACTGACCTTGAGCGCGCCGCGACGCGTCAAACTCGGATCTTTGTCCGGGCATTTTCCACGCGTCTTGGCTTCGACGAACGCTTGTCCGCGCGAGAGAAGCGCAAGACCCGCACTCGCCACGCGCGCGCGGCGCGATGTGAAATCAATCGGTTGCGCGGCGCGCTGACGCTGCACCGCGACGACGCGACCGATCAACCGAGTCTCCAACCAAGGCGGATCCGCCGCCGAACAATTATCGCCTTTGGTCACAATGCGCGTCGCGCCTTCACTCTCGCGCCGCGCGATCAGCCGATGCACGATCCACGCGGCAGACGCGTCGGGCTTGACGATGATCAGATCGCCGACGCGCGGTTCGGCGGCGCGCGCGCGGCGGACGATCACGCAATCGCCCGGCGCGAGCGCGGGGTACATACTCCAGGTCGGCACGGTAAAGCGCACCGCGTCGCCGGTTTGCAAGCGCGCGTCAATCAGTTCGCTAGTGGCTTTGACCACGCGAACGTTCATTGCCCCTTCAAGATGAGCGGCAAGTAAGTGGCTGTGGCAAGTTGCAGTCGCGACGCGGGATCGCCGAGTAGGACGAACATTTTCATCGCGTCCGTTTGCGATGGATCGTTTGCCCAGAGTAACGCTTTGCCCACCATCGTCGCGGGTCCGATTCGCCGCTCGCCGTTGTGAAAAACGGATTCAAAGAAACCGCGATTCAGGTAATCGTGCCCGGAAGCATAGCCCCAAGCCGTTGCGCCCCAGACGGCAAGCGCGCCATTTCCGGCGCGACGCACATTCTTCTCGCCGACGCCGGGAAGCGTCGGCTTCGGATAGGTATAGAAACCGGTATCGCACGTCATATCCAACATCACCGGCAATTTGTAACCGTTCGTCAACGTGTCCACGTCAGCATTGGCAAAGAAACTGTGCGCCCATTGCGTCATCGAGCCGTGTCCCACATAGTTGACGATCACGCTGCCAGTATTGATCGCCGCCAAAGTTGCCGTGCGGACTTGATCCGGCGTGGTGTAGTACGGATACGGCAACGCGCAGTGCGGGTACACATTCGGATCACACGGATTGTAATAAATGCGATGGGCTTGGTACGACGTAGGAAGATAGTACGGGTTGGCGGCAATCGCGTCCGAGTACGCCCAGAAATTTCCCGCGCCGTCGGGATTGCCATTCTCAAGGTACGCGTTATCTGCAACAAAGGTAACGCGCGCGCGCCAAGTGCCGGCAGGAGTACTCTGTTCGTAGGCCGTAAGTTTAGTCACCATCGCGTCCACTTCGGCGGCACTGCTGGCAGGCAATCGCCCCAACGCCATTTGCGGCATCAAGTCGCCGGTGCCATCGTTGAAGGCGACGAAAAAATTATCGTCCGCCGATTCGTAGCGATCCTTGTCCACGATTCGCAACGGTGCCGGAATGAAGATCGTGTTGGGTAGCGTAAAGATTCCAGAATTCGGGTCGTTTGGATCCTCTTTATCCTGCGGGCATTTGCCAATTACAGAACAATACTCGCGCGGATCGAAATGCGCATCGCCGACTAACAGCACCATCGTCGGCGCGGGCGGCGTCCAGTACGTGTAGGCGTATGCGAGAAAATCGCGGATGGCTTGCGGGTCAAGCACGCCGTCGTTGAATTCGTCATACACATCTTGCACGCCAACGGTCTTGACGCGCGCGATCTGAGACGCGCGGAACGTCGCCAGCGGCTGGATGTTTGAGACGAATCCATCGTAGGCAATGATGATGTAATCCGCGCCGTTCGTACCTTTAAGGTTTCCGGCTGCGTCGAGCGTGATGCTCGCCGGAGTTTTGTACTGCGAGGTCGCCAGCGCGATGTACTCGCGCGCAGTCGGCTGATCGTCGGCAAATTGATACGAGTACGGCGCGCTGCCGGAAATCGTCGGCGTGACGATGCGCGCGACGTTCAACGGATCGGCAATGTCGAATGCTTGCAGCGTTGAAGTTGTAAAATTCGTGATCGTGTATTGCCACGCGCCGGAGGCGGGTTGGCGAAAGCGCAGCGTGTCCGTCATCGCGACGAACGCGCGACCGTACGCGAGATCGTAGTTGTCGCTGACCGTCACATTATAATCAGGGGGGGGAGCCGGATTATACAGCAAGTCCACGACGCTGATCGAGTTGGCATCGTTCGTCAAATACGTTGCCGGAAATGATACCGTTCCGGTCACGGGTCCCTTGCCGCTCCAAACGAAATCGGTAATCGGCGTGGTGTACGCGTTGACGCGAATTTGGTGGCGATGCGTCAGAGTCGTAACTCCTGCCAACTTGTAACTGAGCGTCGCGGAATAAAGCGGCGTCGCCGGTAAATTGCTGACGGAAAAACTGTTCACTGTCGGCGCGCTCGACAGAGGTTGCCAATACCAATGCACAAACCCTTCGAGTTCCGGAACCGTCGAAAGGTAATAGCGGTTGTCTTCCAGATGGATCGTCTGAATGTATTCCGTCGCCGCCGTGCCGCTGCCGTTGCCCGCGCGCTCGGTGACGCGCCGACCATTCGCGCCGCCGTAGGTGAGCCAGTACGCGTTCGTATCGGTGTATTTGGTGTCGAGACCCTGACCCCAGAAGACGATGTAATGATCGCTGTCGCACGGATCGCCGGTTTGCCACATTTGATAAATTCGCAATTCGTCCGTCTGATCGTATTTCTTGTACACTTTGAGCGTGTTCGGATCGAGACCGGGATCCGCGCCTTGCGCTTGTAATTGCGCGCAAGAAATTTTGTACATTCCGTCCGCGTTGACGGCGATCCGAAACATCGGATCGCCATTGCGCGTTGCGCGCGGCGCGCGCGCGCCCGGCGCGGCAGTTTTGGCGCGCCACGCTTTGGCGGAATCGTAGTTGAGCAACATACTTTGCAGCGTCGGCTCGAACGCGCCTTCGTTGACCGCGCCGCCGAGCGCTTCGCGCGTTTGCCCGCGCGGGTAGGTGAACGTGATCTCGACGCGCACGCGGCGATGAAAAACGAGTTCGCGCGTCGCGCCGTTGTATTGGAGCGGATAGAACTGAATCGTGAGATAACGTTGACTGCGCCACTTGCTATCGGTACCGATCTGCGCGACATTCGCCGGATAGAGCCGATTGGCGGCATACGTCGCCGGATCGGGGACGATCACGGAGCGAACCTCGCGCGGCGCGGTGCGATTGAGATCGAGATCGGGACGCTGCGCGGGCGCGGGGAGCGGCGGCGCGTTCAGTTTGACGCGCGTCGAATCGTCTGCCACGATTTTGAGCGCGGCAATCGCGCCGGGTGGGATGCCGATCATCGCGCCTTGGACCGGCAACTGCGGCTTGCCCGGCTCGCTAGTGTTGCCCAAGTCCGGAATCGTCAGCGCGAGATAGTTCGCGCCGCTGACGGTGCGCGGTTGCGCGGTGTACGCCGGCACTTGAAGTTCGATGACGACGCGATTCGCGTCCGACTGAATGATGCGCGGTTGCACCGGCGTGGGCGCAGGCGCTTGGGCGCGCGCGGGGGTAGGGTCGAGCACCCCAGAAACTAGCAGGGCGAGCGCGAAGCATAATGCGGCGCAGCCGCAAAGCATCAAACTTTTATGGCGAGTTTTTGAAAACAGCATCTCGCTTCTCCCGATCAATAGTGAAACTTGCACGAGACAATAACGATTCCTTCCGCGCTGACCTTGTAGACCAAACGATGTTCATCAGTTATCCGGCGTGACCACAAGCCCTGTAAATCATGCTTCAGCGGTTCCGGCTTGCCCAATCCGGAAAATGGGCTTCGATCAATGTCCTTGATCGGTCTGGCGATTCTGGCGTAGATCACCTTGTCATCTTTTGTCCACTGATTGAAATCATCCAGGGCAACCGGAAGGAAGGCAATCGTTCTCATAAATCAGCCAAGTTGATCAAAGTATGTTTGGATGGATCGCCAAGGTCTTGCAGGGCTTTACTCAAATGCTGGCGATTGGCTTCCGTCGAGAGCAAGTATTCGGTTGCATCTTGTTCCTCAGGTTCGACAAATACGATCACATCCACGAGCGCGCCGCTGGGCAATTGCGGTGATGAAATCTCGATTTTGCCGACTTCACCAACGATTGTTTTCTGCTTTATTCCTGTAATCACTTTCCACTCCTTGACGCGCGCAATCCCGCGCGTCTCTGCGCCAGCCACACCGCCGCGCCGATCATCAACGCGCCTGCGCCCACCAAAACCAGCTCGCCAAAACCCAACGCGCCTGACGCCGTGATGATAATCGGTCCGTGCCGCGCCGTCGCACCGCCGTACTCCACATCTTCCAACTGATAATAGTACGTCCGTCCGGCGACGACGGTGGTATCTGCGTACTGGTACTTGCCGCCGATCAACGCATCGGATGCAGGAATGAGTTGCGCGTTCAGTTTGGCGTACGGACCTTCGGCGCGTTCCGCGCGGTACACGTTAAAACCCGCGGTGTTGATCTCCGTCGCGGTCGTCCATTGGACAACGATGCGCGCGGGCGCGGGCGCGCAGGCGATCAAAAATGCGAAAAGACAAAAGACGAAGGATGAAGGATGAAAGATGAAGGGTGAAGAATAAAGGATGAGGGATGAAGGATGAAGGATGAAATTTGTCATTTGTTCATTTGCCCTTTGCCCATTCACCCATTCGTCATTCGTCGTTCGCCATTTGTTCATTTGTCATTCATCGCGCCGATTTGCTGATTGGCGACCAAAGTTTGATAGTACGGGTTACGCGCCAGCAATTGCGCGTGCGTCCCGGAATCCACCAGCCGATTTTCGTTGAGCAACAAGATGCGGTCCGAATTTTGAATCGTCGCCAAACGATGCGCGACGACGAACAAAGTTTTGCCGCGCACGACTTCCGGCAACGCGTCGAAGATCGACCGTTCGATCACGCTGTCGAGCGCGGAGGTTGGCTCGTCCAGAATCACGATATCCGGATCCTTGACCAGCGCGCGCGCGATGGCAAGTCGTTGTTTTTGTCCTTCCGACAAATTCACGCCGCGCTCACCGAGCCGCGCGTCGTACCGGTCCGGCAAGCCCGCGATGAAATCGTGAATCCCCGCGACCTGCGCGGCGCGCGTGATCTGCGCGTCGGACGCGTCGGGATTGCCGTAGCAAAGATTCTCGCGAATCGTGCCGGCGAGCAAGAGTGTATTCTGCGCGACGTAGCCGATGCGCGCGCGCAACGCGCCAACATTGTACTCCGAAGCCGGAATGTCGTCAAACGCGATTTCGCCGCGCGTCGGTTTGTAGAATCGCAACAGCAAACTGAGCAGCGTCGTCTTGCCGACGCCGCTCGGTCCGACAATCGCGATATGTTCGCCGGGCTGAACGCGAAACGACACGTCGGCAAGCACCGGCGCGCGTCCGTCGTACGCAAACGAGACGTGGTCGAACGCAACCGCGCCGGCGAGTCGTTCGACTTTTTTGCCGGTCTCCAAATTTTCTTCCGGCACGATGTCGAACAATGCAGAAACGCGTTCCAGCGCGGCGAGCGCGTTTTGCAATTGCAAATTCGCGCTCGCCAGAAACGTCGCGGGACCGTAGACGTAACCCAGGTACGCCTGGAACGCCAACAACGAGCCGAGCGTCCACTCGCCTTGAATGACCCAGAACGCGCCGGCGACCAAGACCAAGCCGCGCGCCAGGTTCGGCACGGAGCCGATCGCCAGATTCGCCAACGAGCCGACGGTCATTTGCTCCATCGCGATTTCGCGCGCGGCGTCGAGTTGCTCCATCACGCGTTCGACCGTTCGCTTTTCGGATGCGAACGCTTTGATCAGCGCGGTCGTCGCGAGCGATTCTTCCATCGTGCGCGTGACGTTCGCCTGCCGTTCCATACTTTGATGACTCAGCACGCGCAGTTTGCCGGAAAAATAGCGCACCGACACGACGAGCGCCGGCAGCGCGATCAGCGTGGCGATGGCGAGTCGCCATTCGAGGTAGAACAACAACACCGCGCCGCCGACGAATCGAAAAATGTTCGTAAAGATGTGGACGATCGTGCTGGAAAAAAACCAGCGCAACCCTTGCACGTCGGACAGGAGGCGCGACATCAAATAGCCGGTCTCTTTTTCGTCGAAGAACGATTTGGGGAAATGGAGCGTGCGGTCGAGCAGATCGCGTTGAATGTCGAGCAAGACTTCTTGCTCAAAGCGCGCAAAGTAGAATTGTTGCAGCGTGCCGGTCGCCATTCCGATCACGTGAATCGCGGCGAAGAGCGCGATGGCAACAACGAGCAAGTGCAATTGCCGCGCGAGGATCACGTCGTCAATCAAAAAGCGATTGATCAGCGGATCGGGAAACGCGAGCAAGGTGTTGAAGAGAATCAGCGCGGCGCCCACGATGCCTTTGCGCCAATGCCGCGCGATGAACGGCTGCAAGTTTTTGAGATTGGCGCGCGCATTGGCGTACCCTTGCTGACCGGCGATGCGATCACCGGGCTGGGCGCGCGCGAGACCGCGTTGGAGGTAGGAGAACCAGGTGTGCATAAGCAGAAAGTGTCATTGCGAGCGAAGCAAAGAAACTTGCCCGTCGTAAACGACAGAGCTGAGCAGTTTAAGGACGCTTGAGCGTCCTTCGGCTACTCAGCCCAAAGACTCTGCCTTGAGCAAAGTCGAAGGGTTGATCTTCGGGCGTTGGGCATGACATGACAAGTTTCTCGGCTTGAACATAGCGCGGCAAAGCCGCAACCAAACTCATTGGACACTGACCAACACTGAAGAACACTGATTTTTTCTTTATCTGTGTTTGTCTGTGTTCATCTGTGTCCAAAAAATCCTCGCGGTTGTGATAGTTTTTGTAGAGGAATACTATACCGCCACGCGGAGGTATGTATTCTCGCAATGACACCTGAACGGTTCAGCAGAAAAACCTGTCGGGTCTTGCAGACCGACAGGTTTACTTTGCAAATTACGCGCGCCGCCGCGTCCACCACGCACCCGCGCCTAACGCGATCAGCGCGCCGATGCCGACGAACGGCAGCGCGCTCGGCGCGTCCGCGCGCGCGTTGAACGTGGAGAGCGTGACGGCGGTGGGTCCGCCGTTGTCCGTGATTGCCCAATCGGAGAACGCGGTGACATCCCGCGCATAGACGTAGTTGTTCGTCGTGTCTACGCCGCCGGTTTGCAGAACCCAACGACTGCCGTTGTGCCGCCACGCACGCAGATTCGCTTCGGTCATTCCAGTTGTTTCGCTGTCTTGATAACCCAAGTGCAGATCCTCTGCATTGTACGAACTGATGTCATTTGTCGTAATCGAGTACGTGCGCGCGACTGCAGTGTCCAGTCCAGTGGGCTTGGATTTGACGAGGTTGACGGTGATGCTGGGTGGCGCGCCGTTCGTGACGGACTTGAAACGAATGAGCGCCTGCGCGTTGTTGAACTGATAATTCTTGTCGGCGGTGAACGTATGCGCGCGCTGCACGTTCCCCACCACGTCGCCTGTGCCAGCCACAGTTGCCTCGCTACCCAGCGTCAGCGTGTTGCTGCCGGTGTTCAGATCGCCGGAGGTGAGGGTGAGGGTGTTGCTGACGGTGACGTTGTTGCCCAGCGTAGCCCCGGAGGAGTTGTTGAGCGTGAGATTGTTGAAAGTTGTTGCGCCAGTGCCGCCGATGGATTGCGCGGATGTGCCGTTGAGAGTTATCGTACCAGCATTGGCAACAAAAGTGCCCTCGTTCGTCCAACTCCCAGCAGTATTGAACGATGAATTTGTGGACACCGTATTGCCAGATCCGATTGTGATATTGAATGCATGGTTTCCAGAAGTACTAATCGTACTAGTACCGCTTCCATTGAAGTTCAATGTGCAAGTACCTCCCCCGCACCCGAACGACCCCGCAGTCTTGGAGAAGTTTCCTGCGATCGAGATTGTTCTTCCGCTGCTAACATTGAGAGTCTTGCCGGAGACACTAATTGTCAGATGATTGAAATTTGTCGTACCACTTCCCCCCACCGTCGCGCTGCCGACTGCCGCGAGAGCAAAGGTGACCGTGCCGCTGTCCCCGTTGAACGTGCCGCTAACCGAAAATGTCCCGTCCAGAGTGATCGCCGTGCTGCCCGCATTGAGTGTTTTGCCTGAGTTGATCGTTACGGACCGAAATTTGCAAGTGCCGCTACCGCCAAGTGTTGTCGTGCCGTCGAATGTTGTGCCTCCGCTTCCTGTTCCCGTGTATGTGAATTCTCCATCGTTTGTCAGATTGCCGGTCAGCGTTAAACTTCCGCCGGAAGTGTTGATTGTCAGCGACGACCCCGCATCAATCGTGATACCGGCAACAGTTACCGCACTACTGATGATCGGCTTATTCGTGACATTTGGGATCGTCACTGTGTCGCCAGAAACCGGCGGCGCGTCTCCGCCTCCCTGACAACCTGACCAATTCCCAGTCGTCGCCCAATCCGTGTTCGTGTTTCCCGTCCACGTACACGCCGCCGCCCACACCGGCAGCGGCGAGAGCATCACCAGCATCACCAACGCCAGCGACGCCAACATCGTCACGCGCATCATTTTCGTTTTCATCTTCTCCTCCTCCGGATGAAATATTCGCGCGCCGCCCAATTGCGACACGCGGTTCTAGTCGGGGCGAAGCATGTTTGCCCCTACCGGAAAATGATCGGCAGATAGTATTGGTATGTCGTAAAATCATACACCGCGACGATCGAATCGTGATCGCTCCAACGCGTCGCGAATTCCGCATTGACGCGCACGACGTTCACGCGCACGCGCCGCGCCGCCAACGCGGGGCTGACCAAAATGTGATCCAACGCTTGCGAGTTGCCTTCGTACGTGTAGGTGTAACGTTCGTGCTGCGGCAGAAATTCGATTTCGTTCGTCAAGCCCCCCAGCGTCTTGAGTGTACTCAAAGGCGTCGAAAACTCAAAATCGTTCAAGTCGCCCAGCACGATCACGCGCGCGTTCGAATCAATCGCGCGGATACCTTGGACGAAATTGCCCACGACGGTCGCCTGTTGCGTGCGCTGCGTTTCGGTCGTCCACGTCGGCGGTTGATAGCGACCGAACAACGGCTGATCGCCGCCTTTCGATTTCCAGTGATTCGCGATCACGAAAAGCGTCTGCCCGTTGAACGTGAATTCGCCGGCGAGCGGTTTGCGGCTATCGGTGAATGCCGCGTTCGCCGGATCGATCCGACCAGGACTGTATTGCAATTGCGGGATGCCGCCATTGTCAATCACCGCGTTCGCCGTCGTCGCGCTCGCCGCGCCGCGATCCACAAACGCGAGTCCGCGATCGGTGCGATACAAAAATCCTTGCCGAATGTTGCCGCCCACTTGCCCGCCATCCTGATCGTCCACCGGATCGATTTGACGATACTGATACGTCGGACCGCCCGCTGCCGTGATCGCGTCGATCAGCATCGTCCAGGTCGCGCTCGCAGACACGACGGACGATTTGGCGGATCCATCATTGTCCTGAATCTCTTCGATTGAAAGCAGGTCGGGCGATTGCAAGTGATTGACGATGAGATTCGCCAGCCCGGCGAACTTGCCATCGGCGACATCGGTATCGCCATCTGAATCGTTCGGATCGAGATTTTCGACGTTGAACGTGGCGACGGCGAGTTGCGTGCCGGTTTGCGCGGTCGTCGTCTCTTGCGTCAGTCCATTATCGCTGCGCGTCAACGCGAAGATCGGATAGAGTTTATAGTTGCCGTACGAATAATCAATGACGCCGATGATCGGTCCGGTGAACCCATCGCCGACATTCAGATCGGTTGGGAGCGCGGCTAACGCATCGCCCAGGATGATGCGTTCGGGGTTGAAATCGTTCGCGCGGATGACGATGCCGCCGCGCGCGGTCAACACATTCGCGTTCGCGCCGTGATCGCCGACGACGGGAATTTCGTACGAGTTGCTCGTCGCATAATAGCGCGTGGGTCCGATTGCGCGCGCAAAGTTGAGCCGCACGCGCATCGCTTCCAGACTTTCCCAGAAATCAATCCCGTCGTTCGCGGGATCGAACACGCCGCTCGTCTCCACGTCGCCGGTCGAATCGTCGTTGATGATCGTGTTGGGCGGAATCCGCCCGCCGGTGCCGACGATGATCGGCGCAGGCAACGCGTTACCACTCGATAAAATCAGAATCGCAGGCGAAGTGATTTCGGTGGTCGTCAAATTTTTCGCGTCGCTACCGGGACGAAATTCTGTGACGATGCCATTGACCAAAATACTATCGCCGAGGTTGACCGTCGGCGCGCTGAGCGTGTGAACGAAGATCCCTTCCGAAGTTGCGTCGTCCGCATCGGGGCTGGGGTCTTGCAAATAAAAACCGCTGTAACGCACGGCAGTCACGATCCCGGTGGTCACAACGGCTTGTCCAACGTAGGGCGAGATGTGCGCCGCGCCTTGAATCGCGTGAATCCGCAAAGGATCGTCGCCCTGAATCGTCCCGACGCCTTGCCCGTCGCTGAGCAGCGCGCCGCTGACGTTCGTGACGTTGACGTAGAACGTTTCGTTCGGCTCGATGTTCGTATCGCCGTTGATGGTGACTTGGAAGATGTACGCTTGACTGCCTTCGGCGATTGTTTGCGCGGTGAGCGCGCGCGCCACGTAATCGTTGTCGGCGGTCGTCGCCGTGCCATCTTGCGTCGCGAGATCGAACGTGACGCCGCCCGCTTCGGCGGGCGCGGAGAGCGAAACGGTGAAGGTCGCGAGCGTCGTGCCGCTGTTGCCTTCCAGGATCGCGACATCGTTGATCGAGAGATACACTCCGGCGGGATTCGGCGTGAGATGAAAATCGTCAATCGCGAGTCCATCATCCGCGCCTGATGCGTTCAAGTCGAGCCAGCGAATCCAAAACGTCGCGCCGTTGGCGATGCTCAAGCCGCCGATCGCGTAACTGATCGCGGTGCGATTCGCAGGCGCGTTGCCATCGAGCGCGCCCGTCGCGCCGCTGGTGACCGGCGACGAGAAATCGAGCGCGTCGTAATCGTTCCACGTACCGGTCGTCAGACTCGTCGCGTCGGCGCTGAGTTGAAAATCGAGCCGATCGGCGCGTCCGATCGCGCCGAGTCGCCACTGTTCGCCGGTGTACGCGATGAGGAGCGCGGTGATGGCGCCGCCGGTGTTGTTCGTGAAACTCGCGCCGATGGTGGGATTGACGCTGCCGCTCTGCAAACCGCCGAACGCGCGCTCGGTGCTTCCGTCTGCGCCGTAACTGTAGGTATCGCCGGTGCTACTCGCGCCTCTGTTTGCAGTGTAGAGCGTGTTCGCGTTAGTGCCGCTTTCGGCAAAATCCCAACCGGTAGGCACGGTACTCGATGTGCCGCTACTGGCGAGCGTGTCAAAGTTTTCGGTGTAGGCAGTGCCCGCCGCCGTCAGACTGATCGTCCCGGCGGCGCGCGCGGGACGCGCGGATGCGTCGGTGAGCAAGGGGGCGACGAGAATTGGCGCGCACCAAAAAAAGAAAAGCGCGGATCGTAAAATTTTGATTTTCATTTCTAATTATACGACTCTACTGAAAAAAGGTCTCTGAATGTCGTTTTCGATAATTTTTCACGCTCGTTTTCTAACCCAAAAGTAGTACGCGAGCGAGTTTTTTCAGTGGAGTCATTATACACCCAGTCGTCAAGCCCCGGCGGTTGGTTATATCGAGCAAGGTTACAAATTGCGCTTTTGGTTGTCACCCTGAGCGAAGCGAAGGGTATCGCGATTTGCTGGTTGCGAGATGCTTCGTCGCGAAAAACGCTCCTCAGCATGACAAAATGAGCCGTGGTAAAACCGCAGTTTGTGCCCGTTAACAGTATAGAAATAACGTAGGGGCGAAGCACGCTTCGCCCCTACTGGACAACCCCTTGCAAATGCGCGGGAATCGGAAATTTTTCCGGCGCGAGCGCGCCTTTTTCGATCAACACTTGGCGGCGCGCGAGCGCTTCCAGACAGTTGATCATCGCGGGCGCGCGCAGGTCGCCGTCTTCCAGCAACGCCAAGCCGTGACAGCGCACGCAGACGCTTTGCAATTCGCACACGCGGCAGACCGGCAAGTCGTTCAGCGTGATGCGACCGAGTTCGTTCCACGCGTGCGCGCGCGCCCACATCTCGCGCAGCGATTGTTCGTGCACATTGCCCACCCGCGTCCGCACCTGGACGCACGGCGAAACATTGCCCGCCGGATCGATTGCCAGCGCGTTCTTCGCGATGCCGCACATTCGCGTTTCCGGCGTAACCGTGCGTTCCACCCACACCTTCGGATCGATCACTTTACGAAAGAGCCACACATAATCGGCGTACGTCAAACGATGTTGCAGCGGCGCGCGCCCGCCATCGTCTTTGACCGTGATCGTAATATCGTAGCGAAAGACCGCGCCCAACGATTCCGCGAGCGCGCGCAGCGCGTCGAACTGTTGAATATTCTCGCGCATCAAGGGGACTTTGAACCACGTGCGAATGCCGCGCTCGCGCAACAATTGAAACGCGCGCATCACCAACTCGAAGGAACGCGCGCGCTGGGTCATCCCGTCGTGGGTTTCCGCATCCGCGCCATACACGCTCAGTTCGACCGCGTAGGGATGCAACGACGCCATCTGATCCGCGACGCGCGGCGTGATCAGAATGCCGTTCGTGAACAGGCGCAACAAGAATTTGCGCGCGCGCGCATACTGGGCGATTTCGAACCAATCATGACGCACCAGCACCTCGCCGCCGGAGAGCGTCAGGTTGAGCGCGCCCAGCGCGGCAAGTTCGTCAATGACGCGAAACGCTTCCGCGGTCGTCAACTCGTCCAGCGCGGCACTCTGCGGCGGACACACATCAAGATAGCAATGCGAGCATTTTTGATTGCACCGATACGTCAATTCCCAATGCGCGCTGAACAAGCGATGTTGCTGGCGCGTTTGATTGACAATTTGATCGTACGGCGACGCCGCTTCGGGAATGGAGGAGGGACCTTCGACGGACATGGTGAGAGATTAGAGATTACTCGATAGTTGTGTTTTGACATTTCCAGCCCAAGTGTGATACCTTGGGAGCCATCTCACACCCTTGGATGAATAGCTGATGCAACTTCCAATTATCGCACCTGCGCCACTGGTGATTGCTCACGCGG
>VGOB01000042.1 GCA_016865935.1 Chloroflexota bacterium
GCGATTCGCGGATCGTCGCAGCATGTCGACCATGCCGACGCGCCACGCGAAATGAAGATACACTCCAACTATACCAACCACTTTCGCCAAAAGGCGCGTACCGTGCGTGGTCGGCGTGCAACGTGTTCTGCGTTCGCTCGTCGTCCACGCTACTTGGGTATTTCTGTGCATGAGACTTGATGTGAGTATTCTCTCTCAGGTAGTGCAAATGTCATCGGTTGCCATTGACCGCTCTGGGTGGGAGCATAGAACAAACCGTTTTTTCTTTGCACATAGAATTCTGCAGCCCCTTGACCGTTCGAGCAATTAAACCAATCTGACCATCCCCCTGGTCCTCCCCAATATTCCCACTGAGAGGACCCATATTTTCGTTCAGCACGCCAAAGACGTTTTACTTTGCAACTTACGCTTACCCATCCCTGCCACTCAATACCGTTTGATTTGTCTGCCTCACTGAGTGTTTTCGCTTTGATTTCGATGCTCTGTCCTCCATATTCAGTGATATCGAGGATTTCGTAATCTCGTTGAGGAGTCAGTCCGATTACATATTGGTAGTAAAATTCTCCGCATTTGACCATTGTCTCGTCAATAGACTTCTGGAGAGACGACCGCATCTCTTGTTCCAAAATAAATCCCTGTGCCAATGAACAAGAGGATAACCACAGAGTCGTCACGATGATTATCCAGAGGCATGTTGATTTTCTCATGTCACATACTCCCTCAAATTATTCTTGCTCAGCGCGTACCGTCGGGTGAAAAGGGAGGAACGCAGAACGTCCTATTTGTTTTCCAACACATCCGCCACCCACTCGATTCCCAGTTCGCGCAATTTCGCGCGCGAGGGCACGGTCGTTTGCGGATCCCAGCCCTTGAGTTGGTACAACTGCGTCATCATTTGCTCGAACTCGGCTTTGGGAATGGCGACGCCCGCGAGCGCGCCGTTTTCCAAGGGCTGATGCAAACGTTCGGGCAGAACGTCGTCGCGCCGCGCGAATCCTTCGCGGACGTTGAACGCGCGCGCCAGATTCGTCGCGCGTTCGCCGATGCGCGTCACATCGTCCAACGTAATGTCCCAACCCGTCGCTGCGCGCAACGCGTTCACCAATTCGTCAATCTGGATGAACGAACGCGGCGCGACGCCAAAGAAACACATCCCGGTCACTTTTTCCGCGCTCGTCCAATTTTCGACGAGATAGTAATTCCGGACTTTGCGTTCGCTCAATTCGCGCGGCGGCGCGGCTTCGATGCCCAGCGGCGCGCCGCCTTTGAATCCGACCGAATCGGCGTTCGCGATCATCGGATCGTGAACCGAGGTGAGATGCTCTGCGCCCGCTTCATTGATCGCGTAGCCGAGTCCCAAGCCAACCTTGCCGCGCGGATCGTGCATCGGCAATTCTTGACCTTTGACGTGCATCGCGAAATAGCGCGCGTCGCCGCCGATGAGTTCCGCCGCGCGGCGCGTTCCTTCCGCCAGCAAATCGCCGATGCCTTGCCGCCGCGCGATCAGATCGATCAACTTGAGCATCGCCTCCGCGTTGCCAAAGCGCAGATCGATTCCGCCGGTTTCTTTCAAGCCGATCAAGTTATGCTCGAAACATTCCATCGCGAAAGCAATCGTCGAGCCGCACGAAATCGAATCGAGGACGTAGCGATTGCACAACTCGTTCGCCTTGGCGATGGCTTGTAAATCGCCGACGCCGCAGTTGGGTCCGAAACTATCGAGCGATTCGTACTCGGGTCCGCCGTACGCGTCGCTGACTTGATAGCGATCATCTACTTTGACTTCGCGCTTGCAGCGCACCGCGCACGCGTAGCAACTGCGGCGCGCGGTGAGCAACTGTTTTTCGTACGCGTCCCATTTGATCTGATCAATTTGATCGAATGCGCCTTGATGAAAATTGCGCGTCGGCAAAATGCCCGCCGCGTTCAAGCCGTCCACCAAGCCGGGGGTTCCCTTGTTTTGCAGATCCCAGGATTGCGGATGATCTTTGACGCGCTTTGCCAAGATGGGACCCAGCGCGGCAACGCCTTTGGCGTCGTGCGCCCAGTCCGCGTAACGCCCGGAGCCGCGCACCGCGACTGCGCGCAAATTTTTCGATCCCATCACCGCTCCGATTCCGGCGCGCGCGGCAAAGTGGCGCAGTTCGTTCGTCAGTCCTGCAAAACGCACCAGGTTTTCACCGCCGATGCCGATCTGCAAAATGCGGATTAGTTTGTCGCCGAGTTCCGCGCGAATCGTTTCCTGTACCTCCAGCGCGTCGCGTCCCCACACATTGCGCGCGTCGCGAATTTCAACGCGATCGTTGTGAATCCAGAGATAGACCGGCGACGCCGCGCGTCCGGTGACGACGACGGCTTCCCAACCCGCGTTCTTGAGTTCGGGACCCCAATAGCCCGCCGCTTCCGCTTCGCCGAACGCGCGCGTGAGCGGCGAGCGCGCCACCGCGCTGAAACGCGTCGCGGTCGAAAAGGGCGCGCCGGTCAACACGCCGTTCGCCAGAATCAGAATGTTCGCCGGATCGAACGGCTCGGTGCCGCGCGGCAATTCGCGCAACAAGATGTACGCCGCGAGCGCTTTGCCGCCGGGATAAAGCCGATAGAATTGTTCGTCGAATGTTTCGACGCGCGTCGTGCGATTCGTCAGATCGACGCGCAGAATTTTGCCGGAAGTGCCGAAAGACATACCAGTCTCCTGAGTATGACCGCTGACGGCAGACCGCTGACCGCATCATTCATTGGCGGTCTGTGGTCGTCCGTCGTCGGTCGAAATTATTTTGGCGCGCGCCCGTACATCGCCGTCAATTCCGCGAGCCGCGCGGCAATGTCATCGTTCAGCGTGTCGGGCATCATTCGCCAGCACCAATTCGGCGCGCCGAAGGTGCTGGGGTTGTTCAAGCGCGCGTCGTTGCCCAACGACAACAAATCTTGCGCGGGTGCGATCGCGGTGTGCGCAACCGAACTCCACACCGCGCGGATGAAATCCCAAGCGATGTCCGCGCCGTCGCTCTGTAAATATTTGCGCGCGCGATCGCGCTCGGTGTCGGACGAGGTGACGCGATACCAGCCGACGGTCGTGTCGTTGTCGTGCGTGCCGGTGTACGCGACGAAATCGCGCGAATAGTTGTGCGGCAGAAACGGATTCGCCGGATCGCCGCCGAACGCGAACTGCAAGACCTTCATCCCCGGATAACCGAACTCGGCGCGCAACGCGTCTACGCCGACGCGCGACGCGTCATCGAATTGTCCCAGGTCTTCCGCGATGATCGCCACCTTGCCGAGCGCGCGCGTGATCGCGCGAAAAAAGTTTTTGCCGGGACCTTCGAGCCACTTGCCTTTGACCGCCGTCGCTTCGCCAAAGGGGACTGCCCAATAGTTGTAAAAGCCGCGAAAGTGATCGATCCGCACGACATCGCTTTGCGTGAACGCCACTTGAAAGCGCGCGCGCCACCACGCGAATTCATCGCGCGCCATCGCGTTCCAGCGATACAACGGATTGCCCCACAGTTGTCCGGTCGCGCTGAAATAATCCGGCGGCACGCCCGCGACTGCCATCGGCTGGAAATTTTTGTCGAGCGAAAATTGATCGGGATTCGCCCACACGTCCGCGCTATCGAGCGCGACGTAGATCGGCACATCACCGATGATGCGGATGCCGCGTTCGTTCGCGTATCGTTTGAGCGCGAGCCATTGCTCGAAAAATTGCCACTGGCGATATTTTTGATTTTCGATTTTTTCTGCGAGCGCGGCGCGCGCGCGTTTGAGCGCGGCAGGTTTACGCGCGACCAGGTCGGGTTCCCATTCGCGCCACGCGCGCCAGTTATGCGTTTCTTTCAGCGCGAGAAACAGCGCGACGTCGTCCAGCCACGCGGCGTTGGCGCGGCAGAACCGCGCAAATGAATCGCGTTGTTCGCGCGGCGCGTGCGCGCGAAAATTTTCGAACGCGCGATTCAGCAGATCGTTTTTGTACGGAATGACGCGTCCATAGTCCACCCGGTCAATCGGAAAATCGGGAAACGCTTGCAGATCGTCGCGCGAAAGATGTCTCGCATCGGCTAGTTTTTCAGGACTGATGAGGAGTGGATTTCCGGCAAATGTCGCAGGTGACTGGTACGGCGAATCGCCAAAACCGGTGGGGCTGAGCGGCAGAACTTGCCAGTACGTTTGGCGCGCGCGCGCCAGAAAATCTACAAAGCGAAACGCGTTGTCGCCCAGGTCGCCGATGCCGAAACGACCGGGAAGTGAAGTTGGATGGAGGATGACGCCACTGCGTCGCGGAAATTGCATAAGCGCATTGTAATCAAAATGGGTTTTGAGGGCAAACGCGTGGAACGACCGGCGAATGTCATTGCGAGGCGCGGTCTTTGCGCCGAAGCAATCTCCAATTTGCAAGTTGGAGATTGCTTCGCCGCTACGCGGCTCGCAATGACACAGCGGTCATCGGCCAATCTTGCGCTTTTTCGCGTTTGCGTGCAAAATAAGCAACGTCAATTTCTAGCGGTGGTCGGCGGTCGTCCGTCGGCGGTCGCTGTTCAAGGGAGTCGTCAATGTCGGAAACGCAGTTTCTCATGCTCGCGCTCGTGGCGCTCGTCGTCACCGCGCTCGCGATAAAATTCGTTCCGCGCGCGCGTCAATCGCCGCTGTTCGATCGGGTGTTGTGGGGCGCAACCTGGTTGCTGGCGTTCGTGTGCGCGTGGTACGCGGTCGGGCAAGTGAAAAGCGACGCGCCGCTCGCGTCGCTCGGACTCGACGCGTTCGCGCAGGTGGCTGGCGCGGCGCTCGTCATCGGCGCGCTGGGGGGCGCGTTGTCGCTCAACCTGGTGTTGTGGTTGATCGACCGGCTGAATCCGGCGGAGGCAGACGAAACCCAGGACGCGGATGTGCCTGCGGATGCTCCGCTCGAAAACGAAACGCCTGCGCCGCCGGATACTTGATTGGCGCGCGCAAACAAAACGCGCGGCAACCCGTTACGGTTGTCGCGCGTTTTTTCTTTGCGCGTGGAGGTATTACGCCGCTTTGCGCGCCGCCGCCAGTTGGACGCGCGCAAAATGCAACCGCTCGATTGCCATCGCGGCAACTTGCTTGACCAGCGCATAGCCCAACTTGCAGTCCACTTCGCACAGCGCGCGCAATGCTTTCGCGTCGATCCGCAAGACGCGGCTGGGCGCGGCGACGCGCGCGGTGGCGGTAAACGTGTACGGCTCGATCATCGCCGAGATCGCGAACGGCTCGCCGGATCCGATTTCGCCGACCAGGAATTGATCCTTGGGATCGCCGCTTGCCACGTAGTACAGATCGACACTGCCTTCCACCAGCAAGTAGAGCGCTTCGACGGGCTGACCTTCCAGGAATAATTCCTTGCCTGCGTCAACGCGCATTTCTTCCGTCACCATCGCAATCGCTTTTTGCTGTTCTTCGCTGAGGCAACAGAAAAATGGATAGCGTCGTAGGATTTCGGGTGAGATCATTTCTCCTCCTTCAGATAGTCAACTAGTGATTGGTCAATTGGTTGACTAGTCACCAATTACCAATCACTAATTGACCAATTGACTAATCACTAATTCCACTGCGCGCGGCACTGCGCTTGCTACCGCCGGCGATAATTCCTCCGAAAAATCGTACACGTTTTGCGCTTCAATCGCGACGATCAGAATGTCGTTTGGCAATGCCGCGCCCATCGTGCGTCCGACTTGGAGCGCGGTGTGCAGCGTCGTCTCGTGTGCGGAGGCGAGATGACTCTGCGCGTAGTTCGGCAAATCCTCCAGCCGAAACGAACTGACGGTGCCTTGCGGCGCGCGTCCAGTGTTGAGCGCGTCCACGATGATCGCGCGATCATAGCCGATGAGGCGTTCCATCAACGACAAGCCGCCGCCGGAGTGAAAGTCAAATTCGATATTCGGGTCGGTGATGCGCGCTTGGACTTGCTCCGCGACGCGCCAGCCGACGCCGTCATCGCTGAGGAGCGGATTGCCGAGACCGAGGATGAGTGTTTTCATCAAGTTCAAAGTTCGAGGTTCAAGGTTCAACTTTGAACTTTGAACCTTGAACTCACTAATCACAGAATTGCTTCAATACCTCAACCACATTCCCGCGCGCGTCACGCACCGTCACTTCCAGCGGCATCTGTCCCGGCAGCGAATGCGTCGCGCAGCCAAAGCAGGGATCGTACGCGCGGAATGCCATCTCGACGCGATTCAAAATCCCTTCGCTGACAACGACGCCGCGCTTGATGAAACTGTCCGCCGCTTTTTTGATGCTCATCGTGATCGGCGCATAGTTGTTCGTCGTGCCGACGATCAAATTCGCCTTCGTCACGATGCCGCGCTCGTCCGTCCAGTAATGATGCGTCAACGTGCCGCGCGGCGCTTCGACGATGCCGACGCCTTCCGTCGGTTTCGCGGTTGGGATCGTGCGGAAGTTGTCCGATGTGATTTCCGGATCGGTCACGAGTTCGACCCAGCGTTCCGCCGCGTACAGCAATTCGATCAGGCGCGCCCAGTGAATCGCGAGGCGTTGGTGTACCGGCTTGCCGCCGAGCGTCGCGTAGAATTTGTCGTACTCGGCTTGGGCGAGCGGCGTCGCCATTCCGTCCGCCGCGTTCAAACGCGATAACGGCGTCGCAAAGTACACGCCGGAATCTTTCCCGTCCACAAATCCTTTCCAGCCCACTTTTTTCAGATACGGGAATTTGAGGTACGTCCAGGGTTCGACGTGTTCCGCGATCCAATCGGTGTACTCGCTGGGCGCGTACTTGCCGAGCCGTTTGCCTTCCGGATCGACGACGCTGACCTTGCCATCGTAGAAATTCACCTTGTGGCTGTCGTCCACCATACCGATGCTGTGCGTGCGATGCGTGTAGATGTCGCCAAGAATCAAATCCACGTACGCCTTGTTGCCCAGCACGATGTCGCCGAACAATTTCAAACTGAACTGCGCGAATTCAATCGCCCATTTACCCATCGCGAGAATTTCATCGCGCTGTTCTTTCGTGATCCCTTTCGACAGACCGCCGGGAATCGAAGTGCAGGGATGCACTTTGCGCCCGCCGATCATTTCGATCACGGTGTGCCCGGCTTTGCGCGCTTGCAAAACTTTCCCTGCGATTTCCATTCCGACTTTGTGGATCACACCCAGGATGTTCCGCTCCGCGACCGGCGCGTCGGGACCCATCACGAAATCGGGACCGCCGAGCGCGTAAAAGTGCGTCGTGTGATCGGTGACGTAGAACGCGGAGTAGAGCAGTTCGCGCAACAGTTTCGCGGGGCGCGGGATTTCGACGTGATACACCGCGTCCGCCGCTTTCGCCGCCGCCATGTGATGCGCCTCAGGGCAAACGCCGCAGATGCGTCCGGTGATCACTGCCATTTCTTCGATGGGGCGTCCAACACAGAATCGTTCAAAACCGCGCAGTTCGGGAATTTGAAAGTACGTATTCGCGACGTTCCCCTCGTCGTTCAAAAATATCTCAATCTTGCCGTGCCCTTCGAGACGCGTAATCGGGTCTATGGTTATTCTCTGCATATTTGTTCTCCAATCGAAAGATGAAAGATGAAGGATGAAAGATGAATCTTCCTTTTTTCATCTTTCATCTTTCATCTTTCATCTTTCATCCTTCATCCTTTGTCTTCCCATGCCGCCTTGCTTGCTCTTAGCAACGACCCCGGCATCCCGAAACGATAAAACATTCCGGCGGGATCAGGAATGCCGTCGAGAATTTTTTCCACCTCGACGGGATCGCGCGAGTCAATCACCGACGCGACGGCGTTGAGCAAACGCGCGCCGTGATCGGGTGAGTCGTCCGTTGCGCCGTAACAGCCGACGCACGGCACGGCGGCTTTGGGGCAAACTGCGCCGCAACCGCTGCGCGTCGCCGCGCCGCAACACAGGATACCTTGCTCGAGCAAGCAGACATCCGGATCGGGTTTGAAATCTTGGATGCGCGTGAACTTGGCGATCTTTTTTTCGTTGCGCGTGCGCGTACATTCCTCGCACACGCTCGAATTGCCCGCGCCGATGACCGCGCCGGTCGGCGGGAGTTGCGCCTTGCCCTGCAACACTTGCACGACTAGATCGATCACCGCCGCGATTTGATGCGATTCGGGCGGACAGCCGGGCATATAATAGTCCACCTTCACCACTTGGTCAAGCGATTTGACCGCCGGATACAGCGTTGGAATTGTGATCTCGCCTTCCGGTATTGTGTATTTCGTTTGCGGGCGGAGGTCGTCCGGATTGTCGGTCGAGAGTGTGGTGAACGCGGTGTCCACCATAGATGGCGTGCTACTCAGGTTTGCCAAGCCGGGAATGCCGCCTTGCGTCGCGCACGCGCCGAACGCAACGAGGATTTGTGATTTCTTCCGGAGCAGATGCGCGATGTGTTCGTTCTCGTCGTTGCGGATCGCGCCGTTGAAGAGCGTCAGCAGGATCGACTGGTCCGCCATCGCTTCCACGTCTTTGTACTTCGCGTCCATCGCGACGGGCCAGAAGACGACGTCGAAATTCGCGTCCACGTCGAGAATTTTTTCGTTCGTGTTCAGCACGGCGATTTCGCAGCCGCCGCACGCCGCCGCCCAGTACATTGCGAATTTGGGTTTGCTCATACCGCCACCTCCGCGATTGCCGATCGCTGATGGCTGACGGCTGATAGCTGACCGCCTTTCCAATTCAGCGGACCCAGTTTGCGAATCTCTTCGATCATCTTTGTTACTTCGGCGGCGAAGATCGTACCTTCTGCCGCGCTCGCCCACAACAACTGCAAGCGTTGCGGCTCGATACCCATTTGCGCGATCATCCGGCGCATCAACAGGAACCGACTTTGCGCTTTGTAGTTTTGTTCGACATAGTGGCAATCGCCGGGATGACAGCCGGAAATCAGCACCGCGTCCGCGCCGTTCGCAAATGCTTGCAGGACGAACGTCGTGTCAATGCGTCCGGAACACATCAAGCGAATCAGGCGAATGTTCGGTGGATATTTCAACCGCATCGAGCCAGCCGAATCGGCGGCGCGGTAACTGCACCAGTTACAAGTGAAACCGATTATCAAGGGTTCGAATTGTTGAGCCATAGTTATTCTCCGAGTGAGTGGTCAGTGGGTAGTGGTCAGTGGACAGACGGACGTTGATCACTGACCACCGATCACTATCCACTCGATCACGCCGGTACCGCCTCCCCGATATTCAACAGCATCAACCCGTTCAGTTGCGCCGTGATTTGTTTGCTGCTGAAAACGGTGCCGGCGATTGCGCCGGAAGGACACGCGGCAACGCACGTGCCGCAACCCTGACAGAGCGCGGGATTCACTTCCGAGTACGCGCGCGCGCCGTTTTTCGCTTCGATAAAGTTGATCGCTGTGAACGGGCATTGATTGTTGCAGATGCGGCACGCGGAACAACGCTCCTTGTCAATGCTCGCGCGGATCGGCTCGACCGCGATCTCTTTCTGCTGAACCTTGCCGACGACGCGCGCCGCCGCCGCCGCGCCTTGCGCGACACTCGCCGGAATGTCTTTGGGACCTTGCGCGCAGCCCGCGATGAAAATCCCTTCCGTCATCGTCGCGACCGGATCGAGTTTGGGATGGCGCTCGATGAACCACCCGGCGGACGCACAAGAAATGCCGAAGAGATGCCCCACTTGTTTCGAATCGTGGCGCGGCTCCAAGCCCGCCGAGAGGATCACCATATCTACCGGGATCCGGCGTTGCTTGCCGATCAGCGTGTCCTCGACCTGGACGATCAGTTTGCCTTCTTCGCCCGACTGACGCGCGGCATCCGTCACTTCGGCGACGCGCCCGCGCACAAAGAGCGTGCCTTCATCCAAAACGCGTTGGTAGAACTCGTCGTAATCTTTGAACGCGGTCCGCATATCCATATAGAAATTGTACACGGTCGCGCCGGTTTTCTCTTTGACCAGGTGCGCGAATTTCAAACTCTGCATACAACAAATCACCGAGCAGTAATTGTTATAGTGTTTGTCGCGGCTGCCGACGCAGTGGACGATGCCGACCGATTGGGGGACGGTTACGCCGTCGCGCAAAACGATCTTGCCGCCGGTCGGTCCGCCCGCGCTGGAGAGTCGCTCGAATTCGAGGTTGGTGAAGACGTTTGCCAGACGACCGTAGCCGTACTGCGAAATCCGGCGCGCGTCGAACAAGTCGTAGCCGGTTGCCAGGATGATGTTGCCGACCTGGAACGTGACGTATTCGTCTTGTTGTTTGAAATCAATCGCGTTCGACGCGCAGAATTTCTCGCACGCCTTGCACGTTCCTTTTTGGAAGAACGTGCAGTTGTCGCGATCGATCACCGGATATTTCGGTACGGCTTGCGGGAAGGGCGTGTAAATCGCTTTGCGATAACCCACGCCGGCTTCGTATGCCTGATCGATCACTTTCTTGGGACACTTTTCCTGACAAATGCCGCAACCCGTACAATCGGCTTCTTTGACGTACCGCGCTTTTTTCCGCACGGTCACGGTGAAATTGCCGACGTATCCTTCGACCTTGGTCACTTCGCTGTATGCCATCAAGTTGATATTTTTGTGGCTTCCCACGGAAACCATCTTGGGTGTGAGAATTCAGGCAGAGCAATCGAGGGTGGGATACGTTTTATCCAGTTGCGCCATTCGTCCGCCGATGGAGGGTTCGCGTTCGACCAGGTAGACCGGCAGACCGCCGTCCGCGATTTCCAACGCGGCTTGAATCCCGGCGACTCCGCCGCCGACGACCAGCGTCGCCGGATGAATCGGCAGGTAGAGCGGTTCGAGCGGTTCGTGATAGATCACGCGCTCGACCGCGCCGGCGATGATCGCTTTCGATTTGTCGTTCGCCGCCGCTTTGTCCGTATGCACCCAGGAGACCTGCTCGCGGATCGAGACGAGTTCGCACAGGTACGGATTCAATCCGGCTTGTTCGCACGCGCCGCGAAACGTTTTTTCGTGCAAGTGCGGCGAGCACGCCGCGACGACGATGCGTGTCAAGCCCTGTTCCTTGATGTCCTTGGCGATCAAATCTTGCCCTGGGCTGGAGCACATAAATTTGTAATCGCGTGCGACGACGACGCCGCGCGCTTTCAGTTTCTCGCCTGCCCACTTGGCGACCCCCGCCACATCCACCATTCCGGCGATGTTGCTGCCGCAGTGACAGACATAGACTCCGATTCGTTCCGTCATGCTTACACCTCCTCTCGGCCGGGCATCGCCGGCATCGGCAAGGCTTCTTTGGGGCGGCGCGGTTTTGCTGCCGGCGGCGTTTCTTCAGAGGGCGGCACTTCGACGCCGATCCGCGCCAGCGCCGGGCGCGCGTCCACGATTTCCGCGCCGATGCCCAGCGCGCGCGCGGACTCGCCAAACGCCAAGCCCATCATTTGCGTAAAGTACAGGACTGGAATGTGATAGTCGGTCTTGAAATACCGATTCATCGCGCTTTGGAAGCCGTCGAGATTCATCTGGCACATCGGGCACACCGTGACGATGAGATCGGCTTTGTAATCGGCGGCGCCTTTGACCAAGCGGCGAATCATTTCGAATGCCGACGCTTCGCTGATCTGGGTCATATGTCCGCCGCAGCAATGCGCTTTCATCGGATAGTCCACCACTTCCGCGCCGAGCGCTTGCATCAATTTGTCCAACGCCACAGGATATTCTGGATCGTCTACGACCCCGTCGAGTTTCGGGCGACCGAACAGGCAACCATAGTACGGCGCGATCCGCAAACCGGTGAGCGGTTTGGTGACTTTGGCCTCGATGGGTGTGTAGCCGACGTCGTTGACGATCACATCGAGCAGGTGGCGCGTCCTGACCGCGCCGGGTTTATAGTGCAAGCCGCCCGCCGCCAGCGCGCCATTCACTTTTTCTGCCAGCGCGGCATCTTGCGCCAGGTACGTGTCGGTCTTGGCGAGGTTCAAATAACACGCGCTGCACGGCGCGACCATTTCGCGCAAGCCGTCGGTTTTCGCTGCCAGCGCGAGCGTGCGCGCGATCAGCGCATACGCCGCCATCCGATTCAGCGCGATGTATTCCGTCGCGCCGCAGCAATTCCAATCGTCCACTTCCACCAATTCGATCCCCAGCGGTTTGAGGACGACTTCCATGGATTGCCAGTACGGGTAGCCGAGCGCGCCTTTTTCTAGTGAACAGCCGGGAAAGACACTGTACTTCATCCGGCACCTCCCATAATCTTGGCGTCATCTTCCGCTTCGATCTCTTTGGCTTTATCCAAGATCGCGCGCAAACTGTCCATTCCCTTGATCCGTTTGGGAGTGAAACTGATGCGCCCCTTGGTGACCATCCCCACGCCCATATCGGCGATCTTGAACACGCCGAAAGGATTGTGGCGAATCATATGTTGCGACATCAACCCCAATTCGAACGAGCGCCCAAAGTTTTCCACCCAGAAGATAAAGGTCTTCGAGAAATCGGGCGCGGTGGATTCATCGTACAATTTGGACTTGACGGACATTCGCTTGAGCGTGTACATCACGTCGGTGACGTGAATGTCTTGGGGACAGCGCACCATACAATAGTAGCAGGAAACGCAAAACCAGGGGGCGTTACTGCGAAGCACGCGCTCTTTCATTCCTGCGCGAATCATCGCAAAGAGATTGCGCGGTGTGGAGTCCATATCGGGACCGGACGGGCAAGAGCCGCCGCACGTCCCGCATTGGATACACATTTCCAAATGCGATTGACCGGGAGTCGCGGCAATGACTTGGTCGAGGAACGTCTTGGGCGCTCCATTCGACACCGTTTGGTGCATAGGGGAACCTCCTTCCCAAATGAATTGCAAGCGTGGATGATCGAATCGCGGACAACAAAAAAAGCAATCCGGCGGCGTACTCCGCCGCGCGATTGCTTCGTCACAAAAATCAAATCTACCGAGCAACGAACCAAGCCCCAAGCGGCATCGCCTGAGGTCACCATCGGTATTTCAACAGCTCGATCTTATCCACTATGGGTGCTAATCAAGTGCCGTGAGGGTCAAAATCCGGTCAAAATTATTTTGGCGCACGCAGCGCCTCTAACGCCTGCCGCACGCGCGCGTATTCGCCTTCGATGTGTTGGAATTGCGCCGCCGCGCCGTCCAGCGTGCCGCCGCGCGCTTGCAGTTCCAGCGCGTGGCAATGCGCGGCAAGCGTCGTCGCGCCCAGCGACGCGCTGCTGCCTTTGAGCGTGTGCGCGGCTTTTTGTGTCGCGGTCGCGCTGCCTCCGGCAATCGCCGCGCGCAACGCGCCCAGCAATTCGGGCGCACTCTCCAAATACGTGGCGATCAGTTCGCCCAAGTAATCGTGTTCGCCGTCTTGCAGAAAGCGCAAACGTTCGAGCGTGTTGCGATCCAATGGATCGGATGGGGGTTGATTCATCGCGATTGGTTCTCTCTTATTGACCGGGCACGCGCGTTCCGATGAATTTGATCTGTCCCAGATCCGTCGTGCCGCCTGCGGTGACTTGGACCGGCAATTCCATCCCGCCGCCCTGGCGCGCGATCACGATCGCGCGCGCGCCGACCGGCACACCGCGTATCTCGAATGCCCCCGCGTTGTTCGCGTACCCCTGGATGTCGGTGCGTAAAATGTAAATTTCCGCGTCGAGCGGCTTGCCGTTTTCATCCACGACGATTCCGATCACAGTCCCCGCACCGACGACACGCGCAAACTGATCGCTCTTGAACAGATTGACGACGGTGATCGCGGTGAGCAGAAACAAGGCGAGCATGATCATCCAAACGATCCGCCAGCGCGCCGCCGCGCGATCTTTGGGCGTGAGCCCTTTGCCGTAATCTTTCAGGGAGGGAGAAGATTCGAACGCCATTGGAGAACTCCTTTCACTTGGCCGGATCAACCGAGATCTTGCCAAACCGCGCCGTCGTGCTACTCCACGTGCGAAACCCGACGCCGCCATGCGTGTACGTGCTGTCACTCCCCTGCAACACCGGTTTGCCATCCACGTAAGCGGTGAACGTACTTCCTTTCGCTACGATTTGAATGTCGCGCGATGTACCATACCAATTGTAGCCGGGTGCACGGGCAACCGCAAACGGACTGAGCTCGTTGCCATTCACCCACTTGCGCATAATGAACGCGCCGCCGGCATAGCCCGGATCGTACTGAAACGTATACCCGTTGACGTTGCTTGTGTTCGTCGCGCGAAACCAGAGACCGTACCCGTTCCCCTGATTCAGCACCGCGCCGTTCACCGTGATCGTGTAATCGCCGTGCGAGAGGTCGTGGAAGATGCGTCCCTCGCCGGGACCTCCTACCAAGTCGCCGTCTTTGGTCTGCCAATTGCCATTGACGATTTTCCAATTTCCCAAATTACCGAAATCGTCGCTAAAGTAGGAACCGCACGCATTCGCAAAACCGACCGCGCTGACCACCCGGCAGTACGCGCCTTGCAGGTCAACGCCAAAGAGGGTCAAGACCAAAATCACTCCCAGGAGGAACAACACGAGGAGCAAACTGTACTCGGTCATTCCTTGCCCGGCTTGATGCGATCTGTTGATGGATTTCATTCTACCTCCTCGATGACCATTGACAACGCTCAATCATCGTTTCGCTTGCCGTTGCGCCAGACGCGCCGCCACGCGTTGATACGCCGGCGACGGAGTAGCGGGCGGTGGCTTGTGATGTTCCGGTTGGCTCAGCGCGTACGCCCAATCCTCGAACAGCGCGGCGAGCGGCGTGGGCGGCGTTTCCAAGACGGGCGGGACGCCGCGATTGATCGCCGGCACGAACGCGTCCGGCGCAAAGGGCAGGACGACGTCAATCAGGCGTTGCAGCGCGTCCTCGATCTCTTTGCGCGCCAAGCCGCGCCGCTCGAACGTCCAGTTCAGCACCAGCCGGATGATCTGGCGCGGATATTTCAGCGTGTCGAACACATCGAGCGCGCATGCCGCCGCGTGCAACGACGCGAGTTCCGGCGCCAGCACCAGCAAAATCTCGTCGGCGTTGTCCAAGCCCGCCAGCGTGGTCGCGCTGAAATCGTGCGGCAGATCGAGCACCAAATAGTGATAGCGTTCGCGCAGCGTCGTGATCACGTGCGCGACCTTGTCGCCGGTGATCAGTTCGGCTTGCTCCGGGCGGTTGGGCGCGGCAAGCACGAACGCGCCGCTGCGATGCGACAGCGAGACTCGTTCGATCAACTCGGCATCAATCTCTTCGACCGGCAGGCGCGCCAGGTCTGCCCAGGTTTTGCGCAACGGCAGATTCAACATCAACGCGCTTTGCCCGCTCGTCAACACGAGATCGATCAAGCCGGTGCCGCAGCCCCACAACTGCGCGAGTCCGGTCGCCAGGTTCGCGGCAATGGTCGAAGTGCCGATGCCGCCGCGCAGCGAAAAGACCGCGATCACCTTGCCCTTGATCTTGTGCGTTTCGGCGGGGAGCGCGGTGACGCGCCGGAGCAAGACGCGGACGCGCGCCTGCAACTCGGACGGCTCGAACGGTTTGGTCATATAGTCGTCCGCGCCGGCTTCGAATCCCTTGATCTTTTCCTGCACCGTATCGTGGCTGGTGAGGATCATAATCGGCGAATGGGCGGTCGTGGTTTTTTGGCGCAGTTGGCGTGTCAACTCATAGCCGTTCATCTCCGGCATTTCGACATCGGAAATGATCAGATCGGGGCGAATTTCCTCCACGCGATTCAGCGCGTCGGCGCCGGTGTTGGCGGTGAACGTTTCGTACCCGGCTTGTTTCAGTACGATGACGACGAGTTTTTGATTGACCGGATCATCGTCTACAACGAGAATTCGATTGGGCATAGGGTTCCTCGCAATTCGCAATTCGCAATTCGCAATTCGCAATTCACAATTCACAATTGCTAATTGTCAATGAGCTTGAAAAACGCTTCGACGAGGTGCGGATCGAAATGCGCGCCGGCGTTGTCGCGCAAGTATGCGCGCGCGTGCGCGTCATCCCACGCGCGCGCATCCGGACGATCCGTGCGCAACGTATCCCACACATCCACGATCGCAAAAAGACGCGCGGGCAAGGGAATCTCCTCGCCTTGCAAGCCGCGCGGGTAACCCGAGCCGTCCCATTTTTCGTGATGCGCGTACGGGATCGCCAGCGCGGGTTTGAGAAATTCGACCGGCGCGAGGAATTCCAACGCAAACGCCGGATGTTGGCGCATACGCGCCTCTTCCAGTTCAGTCAGCGGACTCGTTTTGAGCATGATCTGATCCGGCACGTTCAGTTTGCCAATGTCGTGCAACAACGCGCCGCGCCGGATGTGCGCGATGTCCGTATCGGCGATGCCCAGCGCGCGCGCTAGGCGAATCGCCAGTTCCGTGACGCGGCGAATGTGTCCCGCCGGTTCGACGCCGCGCGTTTCGAGCGCGTGCGCCAAGCCCTCGATCATCGTATCGGCGGCGAGCGCGAGTTCCAGGTTGGAGTTTTGCAACTCTTCAAACAGCGAGACGTTGTCAATCGCGATCGCGGCTTGCAGCGCGAGCGCGTCGAGAAAATCGAGCCATTCGCCCGGCGCGGGCAACGGGCGGCGATGAAAAATCTCGAACACGCCTTTGAGTTGCCCCTTGGCGATCAGCGGCGTGCCCAGATAGCCGACAAACCCTTCGCGTTTCAGCGCGGCAACGCGCGCCGATGGCGTGGTCACGCTTGCGAGATCGAGAATGACTTGCGCGCGGCGCTCTAACGCGATTTGTCCGGCGAGACCTTCGCCCCACCGGCAAGTGTGCCGCTCGATTTCGCGCGCGGTAAAGCCGCGCCCCGCCGCGAATTTGAGCGCCTGCAACTGAGGATGGAAGAGCAAGATCGCCGCCGCATCGGCGTGGAGAAACGTGACGACTTGATCGAGCAAGACGCGCAAGACGAGTCGCAGATCGAGACTCGCGCTGATCGCCTGATCCACGATCCGGAGCGAGGACAAACGCTGAACGTTCTTTTGCGTCTGTTCGACCAGGCGGACGGTTTCTGCGTGCAAGTTCGCGCGCCGCAGCGCGCTCGCCGCGATGTCTGCGAGCGCGGTGAGCAAACGCGCGTCGTCCGTTTCGATTCGGTCTGTTCGTCCCACCAACAGCGCGCCCAGGATTTCGTTTTGCGAAATGAGCGGGACGCAGGCAAACGCCGTCAATTGTTCCAGCCACGCCGGGCGCACCAGCAGCGGATCGTTTTCCGCGTCGTTTGTGGCGTAGGGTTCGCCGGTGGCGATCACGCGCCCGGCGACGCTTTTGTCCGGCGGCATCCGAAAGCCGATCCCGCGCGCCCACTGTCCGCGCGCCGATTCGATGGCGATCTCGCCGCTTGCCGGATCGCGCGTTGTGAATGTCGCGCCGGGCGCATCAAGCAAATACATCACTTGATCGAGGATGATCGGCAGCATCTCGGCGCGCGTCGTCGCGGCGCGCAACGCGTGCGCCATCGTCGCGACGGCGTGCAGTTCGCGCTCGCGTTGTTTTTGCGCGGTGATATCGCGAAAGATGCTTTGCACGATTTGCCCGTCCGAGTATTCGATCCGGCTTCCGGTGATTTCGACCGGCACGGTTGTGCCATCTTGGCGCAGGATTAGCCCGTCGCGCAGGATGCCAGAGCCGGTCGCGATCATCTCCTCAAAAACAGAAAGCGCGCGCGGCAATTCTGCGACCGGATAAATTTGCTCGACGCCCATTCCGACGATTTGCGCTTTGGAGTAACCGAAAAGGTCTTCCGCCTTGCGGTTGGCATCCAGCAAATTTCCTTGCAGATCCGCGAGCAGAATGGCATCGCTCGCGTCATTCAACAGCGCGCGATATTTTTCTTCGGACTTGATCAGTTCGTCGGTGCGTGCCTCCACGCGTTGTTCCAAGGTTTGAGCGTACGCGCGCAGTTGATTTTCTTTTTCGATCAGCGCGTCTGCCATCGCATCGAACGCGGCGGCGGTTTGCCCCACTTCGTCGCGCCGATTCAAACGGACGCGGCGCGCGGTATCGCCAGCGGCGAGCGCGTTGGCAACATCGGCGAGGTGCCGCAGTGGGCGCGTGACCCAGCGCGCCGCGAACAACGCGCCCAGCAACGCGACAATTCCGATGACGAGGGTCGCTCCGGCGACGCGTTCGATTTGCGCGGCGACGAGTTCTTGAATCCTGGGTTCGTGCGTCACGACGGAATAAATCCAGCGTTGATTTTCGAGCGGGACGAGCGCGGCATGCACTGTTTCGCCCGGAGCCGAGATGTAATGCACGAACGGATCGGTGGCGCGATGGTAGAGCAACGAGCGACCGAGCTGAACGAGTTCCGGGTTGTCGCTCGCGTCGGCGAGCAATTGCGCGGTGTTGGGACCATAGCGTTGTTCGAACAGGATCGGATTGGCGACATCGGGATTCAATGGCGCGTAGGGTTTAAAGCGCAAGTCGGGAAACTTGCCGTGTGACAAGCGGATACCCAGGTCGTTCCACAAGATGCCGTGCTCGTCCAGTCCGGCAAAATTGTTGTCTGCCGTGACGATGCGATCGAGCGCGGAGATTGAGACGCGTCCGATCACCGCGCCCCAGATCACACCCGAAGCGTCGCGAACGGGCGCGGAGAAATGCAGATAGACCTGTTGATCGTTGGGATCGTAGCGCGGCTCGTCAATTGTGACTTGACCCGCCATCGCGGTGCGAAAGTAGGGCGCGGTGGTGTAATTGCGTTCCAGCAAGGGCGCGGCGGTGCTTGCCAACACCAGCCCGTGCGGATCGGTCAGGGAGAGCGCGTCATAATCGTAGATCGCGCGAACCTCGCTGAGGTATTGTTCGATTTGGGCGCGCTGGGTGGGATTTTGCGGATCGCGCAAAAACTCGGCGGCGTTCGTGGTGATGCTGAGAAAGCGCAGATCGTTGAGGAGTTCGACGAGGTAGGCGTCCAACATTTCAGCCGTGCCGCGCGCGCGTTGCAGATTTTGCGCGTGGACGGCGCGCGTGATTTCATCGCGCGCGGAAATTTGGGTGTACGCGACGATCGCCATCGTCGCGATGACGGCGAACGCGACGGTCAGCGCGGTCATTTTTAGATCAAGTGGCAAGTCGCGCCACGCGGCGCGCAGACGAGTGAACATTGCAATACCAATGAGCAAAAGAGCAAATGACAAATTACAAATGACGAATGCTGACGGCTGACCGCTGATGGCTGATCGTCATTTGATTCTCACCAAACTGTAATCCTGAAACGTGACGAGTCCGCGCGCTTGGGTGTAGCCCAAGCCGGTGACGTTCGCGCGCGCCAGCACGATGAACGCCGGATCCACGAGCGGCGCGAGCGGCAGATCGCGCGCCAGAATTTCCTGCGCGCGAAAATACGCTTTGGCGCGATCTTCCACTTTGGTCTGCCGCGCGCCGTCCGCCATCGCCGCGTCGAATTCCGCGCTGGCGTACCCCAACGGCGCGAATGAGCCGGTCGATCCGAAACGCAAAAACAGGTTTTCCGGATCGGGTCCGTGCGAGCCGTCGTTCACCCACAAGTCGAAATCTTTTTGCTGGTACACGCGCGTCGAAACATCGGTGGACGCGAGCAACACCAGGTTGGCTTCGATGCCGACGGCGCGCAGTTGTTCTTGAACGACCTGCGCGACCTCTTTGAACGGCGAGACGTTCGACGCGAGCAGCACGGGTTTGAACCGACTGCCGTCCACGCCGCGTTTCACACCGGCGTCGTCCAGCAACTTTTCCGCGTTCGCGCGATCGAACGCGGGGGCGAGCGCGTTCGGATTGTACGCCCAAGGAATGCCCGGCGTGTACATTCCGACGCCCGGCGTGCCGAGTCCGGCAAATGCCTGGCTGAGCATCGCCGATCGATCCAGCGCGGAATTGATCGCCTGACGCACGCGCAGATCGTCCAGCGGCTTGCGCCGGAGGTTGATGCCCAAGTAGTACCGATTGGTGGATGCGAACGTTTTGACTTGGACGCCGGGCGTCTTTTGCAATTCGGCGACGCGTTCGCGCGGCGGCGCGGCGACGGAGAGATCAGCTTGCGCTTGCGCGATGAGATCGGGTCCCAGCGGCGCGGTCTTGGGGAAACGCCAGATCACTTGATCGAGAAATGGACCGCGCTTGAAGTACTCGCGGTTCACGACGGCAGTGATGTGATCGCCCCTGATCCATTCGACGAATTTGAACGGACCGGTGCCAATCGGTTTTTCGTTCGCCGGATTTTTCGTCCAGTCGTCGCTTTCGTAAATGTGCTTGGGCAGGATGAACGTGCCGTACCACGCGAGCATCGGCACGAAGGGCGCATACGCGTCTTTCAAGCGCAACGTCACCGTCGTCGCGTTCGGCGTTTCGATGCTGGCGATCCGCGTGGCAACGTCTTGCGCGGTTCCTTTTTCGCGCGCGATCGTTTCAAATGTCCATTTTACATCGGCGGCGGTGAGCGGCTTGCCATCGTGCCATTGGACGTTGGGGGCAAGATGGAAGGTGTAGGTCAAGCCGTCGCCGGAAATGTCCCAGCGCGTCGCCAGATCGGGGATGACGCGAAAATCCGCATCGAGCGTGACGAGTTTGTTGTAGAGATTTTGGCTGACGTAGAACGCGCTATCGTCGGAACGCAGATTCGGATTGAGACTGGACGGCTCGGTAGCGAGGATGACGCGAAACTCGCCGCCGCTCCCTTTGGGTTCCGGCGGTGTGGGAACTGCACAAGCGATCATACTGAAACCAATGGATACGCACGCGATTAAGAGTGTCCATACCGGGAACTTGTTCATCGTCCCCTCCGATCGGAACTGCGGCAATATACCGACCCGCTCCACTTGCATTATACCACGAATCTCTGGGAATTGTGCTAGCGATTTTGTCCTAGCCACATTGACAACGCGTGGGCTTGACGGTAGAATACGATCATCACCAACGCGAAAAAAACGGGAGGCAAAATGTCAAAGACGACGTACGATCTTAAATCGGTCAAACTGCCGCGTCTGGCAGGCGGCGGCTTGCGCGCGTTCGTCGCGCTGATGGAAAACCCGGCGACGCGCGGCTTGATCATTCCCAACTTGCTGCAGAGCGGCGGCATCACGCAACTGCGCGAACTAACGCTGGACGATCCGCCGACGTTTCTGCCGCGCTGGGAAACGCGCGCGACAAATTCTGCGCCGGTCGATCTCACGCGATTCGCGCAGACCGCGCGACCCGGGGGCAAGGGCTTTGCGTTTGCGACGACGCGCGCGTACTATGACGCGTATCGTTCCGGCGCGACGACGCCGGAAAAAATCGCGGAGCAAGTCTTGTCCGCGATTGAAGACAGCAACGCGCGCACGCCCGCGCTGCGCGCCATCGTCGCGTGTTTGCGCGATGACGTGATCGCGCAAGCGCGCGCCTCCGCCGAACGTTGGCGCGCGGGCAAACCGCTCAGCGTGTTCGATGGCGTGCCGGTCGCGGTGAAAGAAGAATTCGATCAGTCGCCGTATGGCACGACGTGGGGCACGCGTTTTCTCGGCAAGCAACCGGCGCGCACAGATGCGACGGTCGTCGCGCGGATGCGCGCTGGCGGCGCGCTCTTGATCGGCAAAGCGAATATGCACGAGATCGGAATTGGCGTGACCGGACTCAATCCGCATTGGGGCGTCACGCGCAATCCGTACAACGTCGCGCATCACACCGGCGGCAGTTCCAGCGGTTCGGCGACGGCGGTGGCGGCGGGTTTGTGTCCTGCCGCGCTCAGCGCGGATGGCGGCGGCTCGATCCGGATTCCGGCGGGATTCTGCGGTGTCGTCGGATTGAAACCGACGTTCGGACGCGTCAGCGAATTCAGTTCCGCCGCGTTGTGTTGGAGCGTCGCGCACAACGGTCCGATTGCCGCGACGGCGGAAGATGTCGCGCTGATGTACGCGCTGATCGCCGGACCCGATCCGAAAGACGATCAAACTTTGCATCAGCCGCCCGTGACCCTGGATCGTTTTGACGATTTGGACTTGCGCGATCTGACGATCGGAATTTTCACGCCCTGGTTCGAGCACGCGTCTCTGGCGATGGTCGAGGGGTGCAAGAAAATGGTCGCGGCGTTTCAAGCGATGGGCGCGCGCGTGGTCGAAATCGAAATTCCGGAACTGGAGGCGGCGCGCGTCGCGCACGTCATCACGATCACGTCGGAAATGTGCGCGGTGTTGGACAAGGAGTACGCAGCGCATCGCGCCGATTTTGGCTTGGACGTGCGAACGAATCTCGCGTTGGCGCGTTCGTTCACCGCGCCGGATTATTTGCAAGCGCAGCGCGTTCGCACGCGCGCGCTCGCGCATTTTGGGCGCGCGCTGGAGCAGGTCAACGTCATTCTCACGCCGGTCGCCGGTTGCGTCGCGCCCAAGATTCCGCCGGACGCGCTGCCGGACGGCGAATCGGATTTGACGACGCTGATGGAAATTATGCGCTTTGCGACTCCGGCGAATCTCACCGGACTGCCGGCGATTTCGTTCCCCGCCGGTTACGATTCGGCTGGTTTGCCGGTGGGCTGTCAGGCGATTGGGCGTCCCTGGGAGGAAAATATTCTGTTGCGACTCGCGCGCGCGGCGGAGCAAGTAGTGGAGCGGCGCAAACCGCAAGCGCATTATCGGCTGTTGCCGGAGTAAATCAAGACCTCGCAGGTTTCTAAAACCTGCGAGGTCTTTTTACACTTGGATGCGCGTTCCATCTTCCGCGACGATGATCTCTCCGGCGTACTCGGCGCGCACTTGTGCGACGACATCCACCTCCAGCGCGGGTGGATACAAATGATTCAGGATCACGCGCTTGACGCGCGCCGCGCGCGCCACGCGCCCGACCGCGTCGGCAGTCATATGATCGCGCGTCGCATAACCGCGCGGAAACGCGCACTCGCAGACGAACGCGTCCGCGTCGCGCGCGATTTCGATCAGCGCGGGATTTTCTTTCGCGTCGCCGGTGTACACCAACGCTTTGTCTTCCGCTTCGATCCGGTACGCGATGCTCGTCGCGGTGTGTGCGGACGGCGCGGTTTCAATCGTCCACGCGTCAAACGCGATTCGCTCTGCGCTGAGTTCGCGAATCGTCAATTCAAAACCGCGCGGCGCGACACTGGGATACGCGCGCAACAAATCGTCGTAGAGCGCGCGCGTGCCAACGCAACCGAACAAGCGGAGCGGACGTTCGCGCGTAAAACTCGGCGTGTAGTTCAATGCCTGCAACAGCATCACCAGATCGAGTGTGTGATCGGGGTGCAGATGCGTGAGAAAGACAAATTCGAGATCGCGATAACTGACGCCTGCCGCGTCGAGTCGCGGAATCGTGCCGGGACCCAAATCGAAGAGGAGCGGCGTCGCGCCGATTTGGACGAGGACGCCTGCCGGACTACGTTGCGGCATCGGCACGCCGGTCCCCGCGCCGAGGATGGTGAAGCGGATCATCAAAATTCAAAGCGCGCGAAATCTTTGCCGACGACGACGCGCCCCCCGAAACTTTTCTCCGCCGCCGCGCGCCATTTCTGCGCGTCGCAATGCGGCGGTAAATGCACCAACACCAATTTCTTTACGCCCGCGCGCTTTGCCTGCATTCCGGCTTGTTGTGCGCTCGTGTGTCCGCCGGTGGCTTGGCGGAGCGTCGTCGCTTCGTGGAAGAGAATGTCGGAGCCACGCGCGAGCTGCGCGACCGCGTCGCACATTTCCGTATCGCTGGAGTACGTGACGGCGCGTCGCGTCGCGCGCGCTTGGACGCGCACGGCGACGGTCGGGAGGAGGTGTTTCGTCGGCGTCGTCGCAATCGAAAATTCGGGTGTGGTGAAGAGCGCACTGCGTTGACGTTTGGGAATGCAATGAAACTCGACGGGGAAAAAGCCGACCTCGAACCAGCGTTCCCATTCGAACGCGCGCATCATCGCGCGCGTCGCGCGCAAGGTTTCCGCGAGTCCGAAAATGCGCAGAACTTTTTTGCGCCCCGCCAGCCACAGATCGAGCAGAAAGACGGAGACGCCGTAAATGTGATCGGGATGATGATGCGTGAGGATGACGTGATCGATCTGCTCGAGCGCGACGCCGGATTTTTCCAAGCGCTGCACCGGACTGCCGGCGCAATCAATCAGGATCGCTTCGTGTCGTCCTTTTACAACCAGATAGGTATGTTCGCGCGTAGCGTCGCTGAGCGCGGCGCCCGTGCCTAACAAAACGACTTGGGGCATCTCATCTCCATTAACACTCGGTTGTCATTGCGAGGAGCGTAGTTTGCGACGAAGCAATCTCCAAACTTGTGATGTGGGGATTGCTTCGCGGAGTTTACACTGAGCGAAGCGAACGTGCTCGCAATGACACGCGGCATTTTTATCTCCCATACATCCACATCAAAATTTGTGGCGTGACGTTCACTTCGATCAATGCCGCAATGAAAAGCAAAGGCAATACGACGAATAAAATAATTTTGACAAAATCGGCGAGCGCGCGCAGAAGGTTTTCCCCGGCAGTGACGCCGGGCGGCGGCGCGATGATCGACGCGCCGGCGCGCAGGGCGAACGCGGTGGCAAGGATCGCGGCGGGCAGTTCGACGATGCCGTGCGGCACCAGCGCGGCGATCAGAAAAACGATTCCCTCCGCGCCGAACAAGCGCGCCTCGCCAAAAAGAAAACCGACCAAGCCCATCGTCGTCACCATTGGCAAGCACGCGAGACTGCCGAAGGAGAACAACCCGAGCGCGGCAAAACCCAGCAATGAGCGCAGGTTGTAAAAAAAGATCGTGCCCACGTCCAGGCGCGGCAAAAGCGAATTGCCCTGAAACGCGGTTTGCTGGCGAAGCATTTCCGGATTGATTTTGATCGAACCGATCAACTCGGCGGGCAGGGGATACCGCGACGCAAAAAACCAGCCGCCGATCAGCGCGAGCGACAGCGCGGCAAGCACCGTCGCAAGCGCCAGACGATTTTCGCGCAAGAGGCGCGGCACATCGTCGCGATAAATTCGGACGAGCGAAAAGCGCGCGCCGATGAAAAATTGGCGGAACGTTCGCAGCATATAGCCGAGATTCAGTTCGTCAATTTCGCGCGCGAGAATCTCTTCGCGGTTGAACGTGCGAATGCCGGTGCGAATCAACAGCACATCGGCGACGAAGAGCGCGGCGAGAATGTACCACAGCACATCGTACTGACCCCAAAAGAGCAGGATGCTTTCTGCTTGCAGGAGAAACGACATCGGAATGATGATGAACGACGCGAGCAAATTTGCCGCGCGCACGCTCGTGGTGTGGCTGGAGACGACGACCGCGCCGCTGACCATCACGATCGCTTCCATCGTCGTCAGCAGGATGATTTGCAGGAGGATGATCCATTCGGGGACGTACTGAATCGTCAGGTACAAACCGATGAGGTACGCGGCGACGCCGAGATAACTCGCGAACAAGGGCGGGATCATCGCGGCGAGTAATTTGCCCAGATATAACGACGCGTCGGAAATCGGCGTGTCGAGGAGCGGCTCGAGACTGTTGCGTTCTTTCTCGCCGACGAATGTTTCGAGCGCGATGATCAGCGAAAACGAGATCGGGAAAAAACCGACGATCATCACGGCGAACGGGATGAGGCGCAACGGAATGATCGTCGCGTTGTACTCTTCGACGAACGCGATGGCGAGGCGCGTCGAAAGATTCATAATCCAGGGGAAGATCAGCGTCAGGATCAGAATCGGCGCGACGATCCGCCAATCGCGCAAGGAATCGCGCACTTCGCGGCGCGTGATGATCAAGGCATCGGTGAGCATAGTTGGATAGTTTGTTAGTTGGATAGTTGAATAGTTTGTGTTGTGCAGATCAACTATCCAACTATTTAACTACTGAACTAATTTGAGATACACGTCTTCCAAACTGCGCGGCGTTTCGTGCAACGTCAAAACGGCCGCGCCGATTTCTTGGAGTCGGCGCAACAACAGCGGGTTGGTGCTTTCGGGTGTTTCGGTGTGATACTGCAACGACCAATCGTCGGAGGACGCGACGCGCAAGTGTCCGTCCAGGTAGGGCCACGGCGCGGACAATGGACGCGCGAGGCGCAGTTCCCAGATCGGCGGACCGAGCAAATCGCGTTTGAGTTGCGCGGGCGTGCCAAACGCGATCAGTTTGCCGCGCCGAATCACCGCGATATGATCGGCGAGCGATTCGGCTTCGTACAAATTGTGCGTGCAGAGAAAGATCGTGTGTCCGCTGCCGCGCAGTGTCGCGATCGCGTCGCGCACTTGTTTCGCGCTGTGCGGATCCATCGCGGAGGTCGGCTCGTCCAGAAAGAGGACGCGCGGCGCGTGCAACATCGCGCGAATGAGCGCCATTTTTTGGCGCATCCCTTTGGAAAATTCGCCGAGCCGCCGATTGCGCGCGTCCCACAGATCGAATTGCCGGAGCAGTTCTTCCGCGCGCGCGCGGCGCGTGGCGCGCGGCATTTTTTGCAGCTCGCCAAAAAAATCGAGGTATTCGAGCGGGCGCATTCGCAAGTACAAGCCGGGAAATTCGGTGAGATGTCCGATCAAATGACGCACGGTGCGCGCATCGCGCACGACATCGCGCCCCGCGATCCGCGCGGAACCGCCCGTCGGTTTCAAGATCGAGGAGAGCATTCGCACGGTCGTCGTTTTGCCCGCGCCGTTGGGACCCAAGAGCGCGAGGATTTCACCTTCGGCGACATTGAAAGTGAGATGATCAACCGCGGTCAGCGTATCGAATTGTTTGGTGAGTTCGGATGTTTCAATCAGAGGCGGCACACGTGACCTCGTTCCATAGTGTACGATAGATGTTCGCGCGGAACAATGGGAATACAATCCCAGCAAATTGCGAATAGCGAATAGCGAATAGCGAATTGCGTTTGCCATAAGCCATACGCGATTTGCCATTCGCTACTGTTCGATCTTGATGTTCGCCGTGCCACCGAGCGCAAGACTGGTTTCCGAGAAATTGACGATCCGCAGATCGAGCCGCAAGAAGACTTTGGGATGGACGCGCCCGACGTGTTGCAGTGAATCGAGTTGTTTGCGATAAGGATAACCTTCCACACCTAAAAAGTTCGCGCCTTCCGGCGTCGCTCCGGCGTAGATGATCTTGGTGCCGGGAATCATTTCATCTTTCTTGAGCGCCAGCGTCACCGGCGCGTTGAATTCGAGGATCGGCGTGCCGGGCGCGCCGCCGGGCTGAATCGTCACGTTCGCAATTTCGAGGCGCGCGGTTCCGGCGAGGATGATCGCTTGATCGTCGAATGATGCGACGCGCGTCGTGAGTTTGAGGTTGACGTTGGGGGCAGGCGCGCCTTGCCAATCCACCGTGTCGGCAAGTTGTTTCGGCGCGAGCAATCCGGTGATCAAGATCTTGGCTTGCCCGGTTTCTGTTTTGCCTTGATACGCGATCGAAGTGCCGGGCAGGAGCGTGCCGGTTTTGATCGTCAATGTCGTCGGCGCGTCGTAGACGAGGGTGTTGGGCGGCAGGGGGGTGGGCGCAAAAGGCAGAGGAATCGGCAAGGTGTGGCAGCCCACCGCGAGCGCGGCACAAAGCGTACTTGCCAGCAGAATCCATCGGATTGAAAACATCGCGCGCCTCCTTTCGTATCGCGCTTGATTGTATCACAAGATCGGCGTGAGAACAAGATGCGCCGGAGCGAGTTTTACGGTAACTGCTCAGCCCATTGTCATGCTGAGCGAAGCGAAGCATCGCGCTAATCGCGAATTGCGAGATGCTTCGTCGCAAAAACCGCTCCTCAGAATGACAGCCTGAGCAGTTACGTTTTACGGCTGATGCAAAGTCAGATCGGGCGACTGTAAGTCGCCGCAACAACATCACGAAGCCGACCTTCGTCGGCTGAATTAGCCCGCGCAGGCGGGCTTTGTGCCGTCGTTGCCGCGAATTCATTCGCTTGTCAAGGGACTTTGCGCCAGCCGTGAGCGAGCTTCCACTTCACCGCGCCGCCATTTTCAAACGAAACCTGTCCACCGTCCACTACCCACTGCCCACTATTTCTTTGCCAAGTTGTACACGCGCGCGAATTCCGTCGTGAACGTTTGCGCGAGCGGAATGTCGTCAACGATCAACAGATTCTCGTCGTTCTCTTCTTCCGCGCTCTGCGAGAAATTGAACGAACCGAAAATCACCGTCTTGCCATCCACGATGAAAACCTTGTGGTGCATCGCAAACGAATTGCCGTCGCGCCGCACGTCGAGTCCGGCGTTTTTCAATTTGCCGTACTCGCTCGCGGCGGTATCGGAGCCGGTCAGTTCGAACACGCCGCGCACGACGACACCGCCTTTCGCGCGCTCCAGCACGACCGCGCCGATTTGATCGTCGGTGAAGGCGAACGCCATAAAATCAATCGTGCGCGCGGCTTGCCTGAGTCGCGCGACGATTTTTGCGGCGACGCGATCTTCCGGCGCGAAATAATTTTCGACCGCGCTGCCGCCAATCGTCAAGCGCGGCGTCGTGCCGCCGGGCTGGCGCGCCGCGCCGAATTTTTTGTCGCCGAACATTTTCTCGAACGTCGCGGTGTAATTGCGCGCGAGTTCCGCCGATTGAATGACGATGCCGTTGTTGTCGTTGCGATACGTATCGTTCAGCGTGAAGTTCCACGACCCCATCCACACCGCTTGTTTGTCCACGATGACGAACTTGTTGTGCATAATCGCTTTGGGATTTCCGGCGATGATCGGGATGCCGGATTTTTGCAACTCCTTGAGCGACTGATTCTGTTTCACGTCATTGAAAATATTCTGATCCGTCACGACGCGCACGACCGCGCTGCGCTTTTTCGCGTCGAGCAACGCTTGAACGACGCCGGGCAAATCGAGTTGATACGTCGCCACATCCACGCTGGCTCGCGCCGAGTGAATGAACCGCGTCAGCGCGGCGTCGAGACTGTCCGGCGGATTGCTTTCCTTCGGCGGATTTTTCGGCGCGGTGAAATAGACCGCGTACCAACTGCTTTTCCCCGCGTCCGTCACGCGCAGACTTGGCGCGCTCGGTTGCGTCGTCAGCGCGATGACGATGACGCCGGTGATGATCGCGGCGAGGATCACGCCAAGCGTCAACAAAATTTTATTACGCCAGGGCATCCTTGTTCCTCATTGTGACCAAAGACGAAGGACGAATGACGAATTTTTTTCTTTCGTCGTCCGTCCTCCGTCGTTCGTCTTTGGTCGTTTACAACTACGCGCGCCGCGCGCTTATTTCCATTTTCCCAACAGCGTTTGCAATTCGTGTTGATGATCGTCTAGCGTTCCTTCGCCCATCTGCGTGCCCAACGCCTGGAACGCTTGTTGCAAACTGAGCGCCGCCGTTTTTTGATCGAGTCCGGATTCTTGCGCCAGTTGCGAAACCAGACCGCTGTCTTTCAAGTATTTTTGCGTGACCGTGCCATCGGTGGATAGCCGCGCGACCAAGTCGTTGGCGTTGAATCCCTTGCGCGATCCTTGTTGCGTCATCGCCGACATCAACGTCGTCACGGCAAATACGACGACGACGCGCGCGATCCCCGGCGCCATTCCGGTCTTGCGCGCCAACGCATCCGCAATCGGCGCGACGAAAACATTCGTGAGCGGATTGTTCGCGACCGCGCCCGCGCCGCCTGCGACATCGGTACCGAGCAAGCCACCCAGGATCGATCCGATTGGATCTGGACCGGACGACGGCATTTGTTTCGTCGAACGGCTGCGCCGCGAAGGCGTCGGCGCGCTACTCGGCGCTGGCGTTCCGCCGCCGAGCAAGCCGCCCAACAGCGAGCCCAACACATCGCCGCCCGCGCTTGTTTGCGGCGCCGTTCTGCCAGAGGGCGCGCCGCCGCCCATCATACTTCCCAGGATCGATCCCAGCACATCGCCGCCCGCGCTTGTTTGCGGCGCCGTTCTGCCGGAGGGCGCGCCGCCGCCCATCATACTTCCCAGGATCGATCCCAGCATATCGCCGCCGGCATCCTGTTGCGCCGGAGCAGATCGTTTGCCGGTTGGTTTTTCGCTCGCCGAAATCGAACCGAGCACATCGTCGAGCGATTGTCCGGTCGATTCCATTTTGCTTTGCACTTGGGGCGTGCCGCCTAACAGCGCGCCCAGCAAGCCGCCGAGTGCGCTTGCCATTGGATCATTCGTTGGACTCATTTGAGTACCTCCTGTTTAGTCTTTGTTATGATCTTGTTCTTAACGTATTACGACTCCACTGAAAAAACTCGCTCGCGTACTACTTTTGGGTTAGAAAACGAGCGTGAAAAATTATCGAAAACGACATTCAGAGACCTTTTTTCAGTAGAGTCGTATTACGGTAGAACTACGACCGTGATAGACTTGGATTCTGAGCGTCTACAACTTGAGGTTGACCCCACTACCATCCTGGTTTTCGCTTCGATTCGACCGCTGTAATCTCCTGCGATGTTCGCAACAAGAGGAATTGTGAATGTGATTGTTTGCGAAGGGAGAATCTGCGCTCCTGCAAAAGTGAGTGAAGCAGAACGAGTTACTCCCCAGGCTTGTGTCTCTTCCGTTCTGGTTTTATGTGGCGGCTGAGTGGGATGATCAATAATGAAACCGTCAAAAAAACGACTGGGGAATTCGACAGTAACATCGTCAATCACTATTGGTTGATCGCTCTTATTTGTCAACGTAAGTGTCACTGCCCCGCGCATGCCTTTATCGAATCTCGATGGTTGCATACTTGTTTGTACGTCCATTCGGGGATCTGTAGTTCGACAGGGCGTATTACCTGACATTAGACCGGTCAGAAGGGAGAACCATAAACATGCACAGAAAAAACGCAATACCGCAAAACTCACTTTGGGATTTGACTAAAGAGGGTTCTCATGGATACTGTCTCTATCCTATCCGACCGAGGAAAGAGGAGTGCATGAGAACCCCAAAGACATTATACCATACGACGCCG
>VGOB01000043.1 GCA_016865935.1 Chloroflexota bacterium
ATTCGCCATCGGGTTGCCTCCTGATGAAACGGGTGATTGGGATACACCGTTTTTACCAGAGGCAGCCCGATTGTCAAAACTTAGCCCACCAATATCTTGAGCATATCACGGCTCGGGGAACCGTCCCCATTTTTGGCAAGTCGCGCGACGCGCCAATCTTTTCGTGGGCGCGATCAAGTTTGACACAATCGCCGCTCTCTGCTATACTTGGCGCCGAGTTGTGGAGGAGTGCCGGAGTGGACTATCGGCGCCGCCTTGAAAGCGGATGGGTCTAAAGCCACGGAGGTTCGAATCCTTCCTCCTCCGCCGCGCGGAATTTCAGATTTAAGATTGCCGATTTCAGATTGGAAATTGTTAGTCAATCGCAAACCTGAAATCGAAAATCAAAAATTTCTTGGAGGGGTCGCATAGTCTGGTCTAGTGCGGTCGCCTGCTAAGTGACTACAGTGGTCCTAAAAGCCGCTGTCGCGGGTTCAAATCCCGCCCCCTCCGCTCCTTAAAAGATGAAAGCGGAAAGATGAAAGATGAAAATGAAAAAACTTTCATCTTTCATCCTTCATCTTTCATCTTTGAAATTCTCCCCGTAGCGCAATTGGATAGCGCGCAGCCCTGCGGAGGCTGAGGTTGCGAGTTCGAGCCTCGCCGGGGAGGCACGACGAAACGCTCTGGATTTTTCCAGAGCGTTTTTGTTTTTGGGGAACTGTGCTATAATTCCCCCCGATGGACGCGATCCTCACGCACGAGAACGCCGATTTCGACGCGCTCGCCGCGTTGCTCGGCGCGAAAAAAATCTATCCCGACGCGATTCCGATTTTGCCGCGCCGCCTGAATCGCAACGTGCGCGATTTTTGCGCGCTCTACTGTGACGCGCTCCCCTTCACGCGTCCCGACGATTTGCCGCGCCAACATTTTCGCGACGTCGTCATCGTGGACAGTCAAGGCATCCAGTCCGCGCGCGGCGTCAACCCCAAAACGCGGATCCATTTCATTGATCATCATCCGCTCACCCGCGAACTCAAACCTGGGATGACGTTTTCCGGCGGCGAGACCGGCGCGACGACGACGCTCTTCGTCGAGCAAATCGGCGACAAGGCATTGACGTTGACGCCGATTGAAGCGACCTTGCTTCTGCTCGGCATCTACGAAGACACCGGCGCGCTCTGCTACGTCACGACCACGCCGCGCGACGCGCGCGCCACCGCGTTCTTGCTCGAACGCGGCGCGTCGCTTGCCGTCGTCAACGATTTTTTGCATCCGCCGTTGACGGACGCGCAACACAAATTGTACCAACGGCTGATCGAAAAAATCCAAGTGCTCGAAATCGCCGGACACGCGATTGCGCTTGCCGCCGCGCGCGCCGACGCGTACACCGAAGAAGTCTCCGTGCTGGCGCACCAATTGCGCGAGGTCTACGATCCCGCCGCGCTCTTCCTCCTCGTGCAAATGGACGATCATATTCAACTCGTCGCGCGTTCGGAACGCGCCGAGGTTGACGTGGCGATGATCGCCGGCGCGTTCGGCGGCGGCGGACACGACAAAGCCGCGGCGGCGTTGATTCGCGGCATCACGTTGCGCCAAGCCAAATCGAAACTCGTGAAACTGCTCAAAGAATCAATCACGCCATCGCTAACCGTGCGGCACGTGATGTCGTTTGGCGTGCACACCTTGGAAACGACGACGACGGTCGCGCAAGCCGCCGAAGCGATGGAGCGGTACGGGCACGAAGGTTTTCCGGTCGTGCGACGCGGCAAACTCGTCGGCATCGTCGCGCGGCGTGACATTGACCGCGCGATGCGTCACAAACTTGCGAACGCGCCGATCAAGAATCTGATGCAAAAACCGGCGGCGGTTTCGCCGGACGATTCGCTGGAAAAATTGCGCGCCGTGATGACCGCCAGCGATCTGGGGCAGGTGCCGGTCGTGCGCGAGCAACGCATCATCGGCATCGTCACGCGCACCGATCTGATCAAACCCTGGAGCCAACCGCGCGCGTCGCGCGCGCAAGAAATGGCGATGCGCTTGGAACAATGGCTGCCGCCGGAATTGCTCGCGCTGTTGCGCGACGCCAGCCAAATCGCGCGCGAACTCGGTTTTAGTTTGTACGTCGTCGGCGGATTCGTGCGCGATCTCTTGCTCAATCAACCCACGCTCGATCTCGATCTCGTCGTCGAAGGCAACGCGATCGCGCTCGCGCAGGCGTTGCAAAGAAAATATGGCGGACGCGTGCACGGACACACGCGGTTTGGCACCGCGAAATGGATGCTTGGACCGATGACCGATGACCGACGACCGACGACCGAAATTCCGCTTTCATCTCTCATCGCTCATCTTTCATCTTTGGATTTCTCCACCGCGCGCACGGAGTTTTACGCGCATCCGTCCGCGCTGCCGGAAGTCGAAACGAGTTCGCTCAAACAAGATTTGCATCGCCGCGATTTTACGATCAACACGCTCGCGCTCTGTCTCGACCCGGAACGGTACGGGCAACTGCTCGATCCGTTTGGCGGCGAAGCGGATTTGCAGCGCGGCATCGTTCGCGTCTTGCACAATTTGAGTTTCATCGAAGACCCGACGCGCATTTTGCGCGCGGCGCGGTTTGAACAGCGGTTCGCTTTCAAGATCGAGCCGCGTACCGCGCGCCTGATTGGCGACGCGCTGGCGATGTTCGCGCGCGTCAGCGACGAACGCGTTCGCCACGAATTCAACTTGATCTTCCGCGAAAGCGAGCCGGAAAAAGCGCTCGCGCGCGCGCGCGACCTGGGCGCGCTTGCCGCGATTTTTCCCGCGCTCGATTTCACCGATTGGCACGCGCGCAAATTCGCGCAGGCGCGCCAAATCGCCGCGCGTCCCAGCGCGCTGACGTACCTGGGTCTGCTGGCGTACCATCTGCCGCCGTCGCAAGCCAAAGAATTTTGTCGGCGGTTGCGGATGACGAACGCGGAGATCGAACCGCTACTGCAACTGCTCGCGCTGCGCGCCGAAGTCGAACCGCGCCTTGCCGTCGAAGCGCTCGCGCCGAGCGCGCTCTATCGCCTGCTGGCAGATTACTCGGACACCGCGCTCGAAATTTTCGCCATCGCGACAGACGACGACCGCGCGCGCGAACGCGTCGCGCTGTTCCGCACGCACTTGCGCGCTATCGCGCCGGAGTTGACCGGCGACGATTTGCGGCGAATGGGTATTCCGCCAGGTCCGCAGTATCGCGATATTTTGGCGCGCTTGCGCGACGCGCGCTTGGACGGCGTGATTTCTACGCGCGAGCAGGAAGTGGAAATAGTGAACCGGGGTCAGGGATCAGGGGGCGCGGATCGCTGACTGCTGACCGCTGATCGCTGGAGGAAGTATGGCAGGAAAATTTCTAATCGCTTCAAACAATCGCGCGACGGTGAACGCGCTGAAAAAAGCGTTGCAAGCCGAACGCCATCGCGTCGTCACCGCGCCGAACGGCTTGGTCGTCGTGGACACCGCGCTCGATTCCAAACCGAACGCGATTTTTCTCGGCGTCGCGTTGCGCGGCTTGAGCGGCTTGGATGCCGCGCGCGCGCTGCGTTCGCTCGCGCCGACGGCGAACGTGCCGATCATTTTTCTCGCGCAGAATCGCGCCGAAGCGAAACAAGCCGCTCACGCGCGCGTGCCGCTGACCGATTGTCTGATCGCGCCGTTCGATCTGGCGGAAGTCAAAACGCACGCGCTTGCGGGTTGGCACACCGGCGAACACATCGCCGCCGTGCGCCCCGCGCGCACGGAGAACGACTGGCTGTTGGCGATTCTCGATCCGCTCACGCGCTTGTATCATCGGCGGTATTTGTTGCATCGTTTGGCGTACGAAGCGAAACGGAGCGCGCGTTATAAAACTTCGCTCGCGGTGTTGTTGGTGGACGTGGACAATTTGAAAGCGATCAATCGCGCGCACGGCATTTTGACCGGCGATAGCGTGTTGATCGAAACGGGGCAGTTGTTGCTGGCGATGCTGCGCCGCGCCGAAATCGTCGGGCGGAACGAGACGCAGGATTTTATGATCATCGCGCCGCAGACGAATCTTTCCGGCGCGCGCGATCTGGCGCGCCGCATTCGCCAAACGATCGGCGCGCATCACTTTGTGCTCAAGGAACTCGATCTGCACGTCACGGTGAGCGTGGGTGTGGCGGCAACGTCCGGCGGCGACGTAGCAGACAATCTCGCGTTGCTGGGGCGCGCCCAAGTCGCGTTGACGCGCGCGAAACGACGCGGCAAAGATCGCGTGGAGGTGGGATGATGTTGGCGGAAATTGCGGGGTACATCGCGAGTTTGCGCGAAGCGCGCGCCCAAATGTTGCTCGCGCTCGACACTTTGAACGCGGACGCGTTGAACTGGCATCCGCTGCCGGAGGAGACGAATTCGGTGTACGCGCTCGCGTTTCATTCGCTCGGCGCGGAACGCCGGTGGATTCACGAGATTGTGGGGCAGCGCAAGATCGAACGCGATCGCGCGGCGGAATTTCGCGCGCGCGGTGATGATGTGCCGGGCTTGCGCGCGTTATTCGATGTGGTGACGCGCGACAGTGAGGAAATTCTCGCGCGGATCGCCGAATCGGATCTGGAGGCGGTGCGACCGGAGCCCAAGCCGCACACGGTTCGCTGGTGTATCTTGCACGTCATCGAACATTACAACGAGCATCTGGGGCAAATCCGTCTGACGCGACAATTGTGGGAGAATCGGCACGCGCGGGTGAATGAGATATAGTGGTCAGTGGACAGTGAACAGCGGTCAGAGATCAAGTCTGATCACTGTCCACTAGCGCGCGCGGCGCGCGGCTTTTTCAAGATCGTTTTTGCATTTGACGCAGAGCGTCGTCTCCGGCAGCGCGGCAAGACGCGCGGGGTCAATCGGGTTGCCGCATCGTTCGCAGATGCCGTACATGCCCTTTTCTGCCGTGCGTAACGCGTAATCAATCTCGTCGAGTTTTTGTTCCAGACGCCGGACGAGGGCGAGATTTTTTTCGCGTTCGTACACGTCGAGATCGACCTCGTCGCCGGTCGGTTCGGGCGCGGTTTGCAAGTATGCGCGCAAGTGCGCCAATTCGACTTGGGTTTGCTCGCGTTCCTGATTCAGTTTTTTGCGTTCGGCGGCAGAGAGCGTCTTTTTCTTCTTCATCCCTTTTCCTCGTGGATATTCGGGTTGTCGAGAAATTGGCGCATTTTATAGCACAGATTTCGCTGCGCGTCAATCGGCGCGAGCCGCACGCATACGTTGGCAAGTCTGAATCGGGTGACCTGCCGCAACAACAAAATCACACCGCCGATCTTTGGCGGCTAGATCAGTCCGCGTAGGCGGGCTGTATTTTATTGCCGCGAATCCATGCGCTGGATTTATCTCAGGCACGCCCCTTGCGCGCCCAGTCGTGCGCGGCGCGCGTCATCGCCGCAATATTTACCAGCGGCGTGTGTGGCGCCATCGCACAGCCCGGCGTCAAAATGTCCACACCGTTTGCCAGACACTCCCACGCGCTCTGATACACATCGTCCGGCGTGCCGTCGAGCAGAACGGTCACGGTTGGCACGTAACCCGTCACCGCGACCTTGCCTTGCAAATTTTGTCGCGCGATGTTCACATCCACGCCTTCGTCGAAATTGTACGCGCTCGCGCCGGTTTGCGCGATGTGCGGCGTGTGCCGCGTCGACTTGCCGCAGATGTGCATAATCGTTGGCACGGCAATCGCCGCGCACAATTCGCGGTGGTACGGCAGGATGAAATCGCGATACGTGTTCGGCGAGATCAAGCCGCCGGAGCATCCCGCTTCGCCGACGATGATCGCATCCGCGCCCGCGTTGATCTGCGCCTGCGAGTACCGGAGCGCGAGCGGCGTGAGCGCGCGCATCGCTTGATGAATCCACTCGGGTTGATCCACGACCCAGGTCAGAAAATTATCGAATCCGAAAATTTTTTCCGCCAGCGAAAATGGTCCCACAATCGAAGTGACAATCGCGATTTCATTGTCGTACTTTTTTCGCAATTGCGAAATCGCGCTCAACACGACCGGCACGCGCGCGCGATCGAAAAAATCGGCGGGGATCATCAATTGCTCCGGGTGCGCGTAGAGATGATGTTTTTCGGTCGGCACGGTATCGCGCGTGCGATAGTCAATCTCTGCGCCCAGCGCTTCCACTTCGACCGTCATACAGAACGGCAGTTTGATGCACTCGATGTCGGTGTAGCGATGAATGGACTCTGCCAGCTCGGCAAGTTGGTCCGCGTCCTTGTGCGCTTCGGGCCAAAGGAAACCAGATTTTTCCTGCATCTGCACCGTGATGCCAGTCGCAACTGCCGCGACCGGCACACGATCAACCGGTTCGCGTTTTAGCGCGTTGAGAAAACGTTGTTTGGTGTTCATCAAAACTCCAAAGGATGAAGGCGGAAGGATGAAGGATGAAAACGTCGTGTCATTGCGAGGGCGATTTTTGCCCGAAGCAATCTCCAAGCCGGAATGTGGAGATTGCTTCGCACGCAACGCTCGCAATAAGATTTTCATCCTTCATCTTTCCTCTTTCATCTTTCGAAATGTGTTCCGCTCAATTCGATCCACCTGATACCCCAACCCCACACCGCGCAACGAAGCCGTCGAGACGACGCCATTCTGCACGCGCACGATGTCCGGATGCACGGCGGCTTCGGGCAACGATGTGTCTGGATAATATTGCCGCGAGTTCGCTTCGACGCCCATCAACGGATGCAGCCGCGCGCCCAGTCCAACCGAGTGGAGCAACGATAAACCTGGGTTCGTCAAGTCCTGAATCGTGTACGGAATCTTTAACATTTCCGCACGCGCGGCGGTGAGCAACGCCATCGTGTGGCACTTGCACGTCTTGAGCGCGACGCCCGACCAACCCAGTTCCAACGCCAAATCCATCTCCTTGAAACCGATCAAGCTTTCGTCCACGATCACCGGCTTGAGTTTTGCAACCGCGCGCAGATCAAAACGATGCGCGGTGAGATCGCGCTCGGTCGGCTGTTCGACGTACAACAGCGCGGCATACGCGCTCGGCTCTTGTTCCTGCAATCGCCGCAAATATTCGACGATGTACTCCGGCGATTCGCATTGCTCGTTCGTGTCGGCGGACAAGTACAATTCGGCGCGACCTTGCCGCGTCAAAATTTCGCGCGCGATCCGATCCACCGCGCGCGTGCGATCCAAGTCCCACGCGAGATCGGTGCCGCGCAATTTGACTTTGAGACAGAACACGCCGTCGCGCTCGATCCACTGATCGAGCGAGTTCGGGCGACCGTCGCGCGGCGCGCTCGCGCTCATTTCTGACGCAAGCAATTTGTCCAAGCCGCCAACCAGATGAAAGATCGGCACCGTCGGCGCAAATTCCGCGCGCACAAAATCGGACAAGTACTTGCCGCGAAAATCCGCGCCGAGGTACGCGCTGAGATCGTGGCTGACGAAATCGCGTCCGTACCCGGCGTACGTCGAAATGCCGTTGACGATGCCGAACGCGTCGTGCAACGCGGCGTCAAGCGGTGACGCGCAGACGAGCGCGCCGAGAAACGGCATCGGCTCCGGCAATTGCATCTCCGCGCCAATCGCCGCGTTGATCTTCGCCAGCTCGGGTTCGAGCGTCCAGAACAGATCGAGCGGGTGCGCGAATTCTTTGTACTCGGCAAAGCGTTGGCACAGCGCTTGCGTGACGCGGCGCATCACTTGATCGCGCGTCGCGTGTTCCAAGCGCGGCGTGGGAAACGCCCAAAAATCGGAAAGGAAAATCGCGCCCCAGCCATCGGCAATTTTGCCGCGCCGGTTTTCGACGCGTGCGCGAACGTGACAAAACGTCACCGCGTCCATCACCGACGCGCCAAATTTTAGCGGCTCACGCGCGCGCTCATCGGAAAAGTACGGTTGAATTTCGACAATGCGAATATCCGTGTCAGCCATTTCTTCCTCAATCCATCATTTGCGCATCTACAGTCTCGCCCGCGCGCACCAGCGCGATATTTTCCGGCACGATCAGCAAACCGTTCGCGCGCGCGACGGAAGTGAGAATTCCCGAACCTTGTTCGCCAGTCGAACGCGCGATCCAATCCGCGCCGCGCGGTTCGACGACGACGCGAATAAAGTTGCGGCGTTGCGAATCGTTAACGAGCTCTTCCTGCAAAATCGCGCGTACGGTCGGTCGCGCGAAATTTGTTTTGCCGAGCATCGTCAAAATCGCGGGACGCGCGAACACTTCAAACGAAATCATCGCGCTGACCGGGTTGCCGGGCAAACCCAGCAAGGGCACCGGCTTTTTGCCGCGCAAAATTCCGAACGCGAGTGGCTTGCCGGGTTTCATCTTCACTTGCCAGAACTGCATCTCCCCTTCCGCGTTCAGCACGTCCTTCACGATGTCGTAATCGCCGACCGACACGCCCGCGCTCGTGAGAAACAGATCCACATCCGCGTCGAGTCCGGCGCGAATCTTCGCGGTGAGATCGGCGATGTTGTCGCGCGCGATCCCAAGTTGCACCGGCACGCCGCCCGTCTTCAGCACCGCCGCCGCGTTCGAGTACTCGTTCGAGTTGCGAATTTTGCCCGGCGCGATCGGCGCGTCGATCGCGACGAGTTCGTCGCCGGTCGCCAGAATCGCGACGCGCGGACGCCGATGCACTGCGACGTCCTTTTTTCCCAGCGACGCGAGCACGCCGATTTCGGCGGGACGCACGACCGTGCCTTTCGGAAAAACGATTTCGCCAACGCGAATATCTTCGCCCGCCGCGCGGACGTTCTCCCCGCGCGAGATCGCTTTCAGAATATCAACGCGTTCGCGCGTTGGGCGCGCGCCGCGCGCTTCCAATCCTTCTGAGGTCTCCTCAAAACGCACAACCGTGTCCGCACCCGGCGGCAACGGCGCGCCGGTCATAATTCGGATCGCCGTGCCGCGCTCGACCGTGTGCGCCGCGACGTATCCCGCCGCTACATCGCCGATCACGCGTAGCGTGACCGGATGATCGCGCGACGCGCGCGCGATGTCGTCTGCGATCACCGCGTAGCCGTCCATCGCGGAATTGTTGAACGGCGGAATGTTGATGTCCGACACAATCTCTTCGGTCAACACACGATCCAGCGCGTCGAGCAACGGCACGCGCTCGGATTCGAGCGGTTGGAAATGTTTGAGTACGTAGGCAAGCGCTTCTTCGACTGCGATCATTCCAAACTCCTGACAGACGACCGGCGACCGATGACGGAAAAATCAATTAGCCGGTCGTCGGTCATCGGTCGTCCGTCCTTGTTCCAAGTAACGACATTGCAAAATTCCAATCCTCCGGCGTATTCACATTCAAGAACGATAACATTTGCGGATCGAACCGCGCGATCTCGTCCGGCGCGACGACGCGCACGCGCACCGCGTCGAAAAAGTTGATGATGCGGAGATCGTCCGCGAGCAAACGCGCGCGCATCGGTCCGAGACAACGCTTGGAATAGATCGCGTGCATCGGTTGTAGGGGCAGGGTCACCCTGCCCCTACGCGCATCGGTTGGCGCGTGCGCGCGCGGGATCACAATATCGGCTTGCGGCGCAAGCGCGATCAGGTAACGCAGCAACGCGTCGTTGAGAAACGGCAAATCGCACGCGACAGCAAGCGCGTACTCGTGTTGCGCGGCGTGCAATCCGGAAAAGATTCCGCCAAGCGATCCTTTGCCGGGGTACACATCGCGAACAACCGGCAAACCAAACCGCGCGTACGCGTCTACGTCGTTCGCAACGATGATCGCTTCTGGGCAAACATTTCGCACGCGCGCGATCACGCGCGCGATCAACGGCGCGCCGTCGAAATCGAGCAACGCTTTGTCGCGTCCCATCCGGCGGCTTTTGCCGCCGGCGAGAATGACGCCGGCGACGCGCAGCAGAGAATCGGAAGATTGCATCAGAAAAAAGACCGATGACCGATGACCGATGACGGAATACAAATATCGCCCGTCATCCGTCGTCGGTCTTTCGTCGCACAAACAAAATGGGAACGCCCATTCGCGTCCCCATTGTCATCTCAAGCGCGATTTTCCGCCCCGCCTGATCCGGGCTGTTCTTTCATTTGCGCTTTGAGATAATTGACCGCCTCGCCGACGGTCGTGATTTTCTGCGCCTCGTCGTCCGAAATCTCGCCGCCGAATTTTTCTTCAAACTCCATAATCAACTCGACGAGATCGAGCGAATCGGCTTCCAAGTCCTCGCGAAAACGCGCTTCCATCGTGACCTTGCCCTCGTCCACGCCCAGTTTGTCCACGATGATCGCCTTGACCTGATCGAAAACTTGATCTGACATTGGTGCCTCCCCCTTGGATAAAAATTTGGATAGACGGATGTCTAAAACTGACCCAGAGTATACCTAGAATCGGCTTGTGCGTCAACCCCCGATCTATGATATAATCGGTCTGCGTTCCGCACAATACAACACCGCGCCGCGAAAAAAGTTACGCTACCGCACATGTCATTGCGAGCGTTTTTTGCGAAGCAATCCCCAAGCCGCGAGTAGGAGATTGCTTCGTCGCATCGTTCGACTTCGCTTCGCTCCGCTCACGACGCGCCTCGCAATGACACGGGACACAAAGGATTTCATGTCACCCGACGAAACCACACACGAAAATCGCAAACTCGAACATCTCCGCATCAACTTGCAGGAGAATGTGCAGTATCGCCAGTCGAACGGATTGGCGCGCTATCGCTTTGTCCATCAGGCGTTGCCCGAAATCAACCAAAACGAAATTTCACTCGCGACTGAATTTTTCCGCAAAAAATTGCGCGCGCCGATTCTGATCTCTTCGATGACAGGCGGCGCGTACCAAGCCGAACGAATCAACCTCGCGCTCGCGTCCGCCGCGCAAGCAACCGGCATCGCGATGGGGCTCGGTTCGCAGCGCGCGGCAATCGAAAACAACGCGCTCGCGCACACGTACCAAGTCCGCCGCGTCGCGCCCGACATTTTGCTCTTTGCGAATCTCGGCGCGATCCAACTGAATTACGCGTACTCGATTGACGAATGTCGCCGCGCGGTCGAAATGATTCGCGCCGACGCGCTGATTCTGCATCTCAACGCGATTCAAGAAGCAGTGCAGGCGGGCGGCAACACGAATTGGAAAGGACTGCTGAACAAAATCGAGCAAGTCTGCCGCGCGCTCGACGTGCCGGTGATCGGCAAAGAAGTTGGCTTTGGCATTTCCGAAGACGCGGCGCGGCAACTCGCCAGCGCGGGCGTCGCCGCGCTCGACATCGCGGGCGCGGGCGGCACCTCGTGGGCGGCGGTCGAAGCGTATCGCGCGCCGTCGTCGTTTTTGCGCGAACTGGCGGAAGCGTTTTGGGACTGGGGCATTCCCACCGCCGAAAGTCTGATCCGCGCGCGGCGCGGCGCACCCAGTTTACCGATCATCGCGAGCGGCGGGATTCGCGACGGCGTACAAGCCGCGAAATGTATCGCGCTCGGCGCGTCGCTCGTCGGCTACGCGGCGCCGCTATTGCGGCTGGCAGATCGCGGCGCGGAAGATGTGATCGCGGGAATCAAAATGATCGAAGAGCAAATGAGAACCGCGATGTTTGGCATCGGCGCAGAAAATTTGGACGCGTTGACAAGGACACACCACTTGGAAAGGGGACAGGGGTCAGGGGTCAGGGATCAGAATGGGGCTGTACCCTGACCCCTGTACCCTGTCCCCTGAAATCGAGATGGACGAATACCTTATCGCATTAGAAAACGAACTACGCGCGCTCGTCGCGTCACCCGATTCGGCGTACGCGGCGTACTATGGAATTTTTCGCTATCACCTGGGTTGGACGGACGCGCAATTTGTCGAAGTGAAATGCGACACGGGCAAACGCTTGCGCCCGCTCCTTTGCCTGCTCAGTTGTGAAGCATCCTGTGGCGATTGGCGGCGCGCGCTCCCCGTCGCCGCCGCGCTCGAACTCGCGCACAACTTTTCGCTGATCCACGACGACATCGAAGACAACAGCGACGAACGGCGCGGGCGCGTGGCGGTGTGGAAAGTGTGGGGACTCGCGCACGGCTTGAACGCGGGCGATGGAATGTTCGTCCTCGCGCGCCTCGCGCTCGATCGTTTGTGCGAACGCGGTTTCGACGACGCGAAATGCACCGCGATCAGCCGCGTCTTCGACGAAGCGACGCTCGCGCTTTGCCAGGGTCAGTTTCTCGATCTCGGTTTTGAAACGCGGATCGACGTGACGACCGACGAGTACTTGCAAATGATCGGCGGCAAGACCGCCGCGCTGATCGCCGCGTCGACGCGCATCGGCGCGATGCTGGCAACCGACGACGCGCACATCGTCGCCGCGTTCGCGCGCTTTGGCGAAAACATCGGGCGCGCGTTCCAAATCACCGACGACATTCTCGGCATCTGGGGCGATCCGTCAGTCACTGGCAAATCGGCTGCAACCGACATTCTGACGAAAAAGAAATCGCTCCCCGCGCTCATCGGCTTGAACGATCCGCAAAATGGCGCGGCGCTGCGCGCACTGTATTCGCAAAACGCACTTTCGCCGAATGATGTCGCGCGCGTGCTTGCGCTCCTCGATCACGCGCGCGCGCGCGAACACGCGCAACGGTACGCGGACGAGTTTCGCGCTGCCGCACTGTCCGCGCTCGACGCGACTGGAATAAAAAATCGCGCGTTGGAGCGATTGCGCGAAATGGCAGAGGCAATGACAAAAAGAGCGAGGTAGCCAACGTGGAATCAAATCAAACAGCGCGCGCCGTCGTGCTTGCCGCGCACGGCGCGCCTGCCACCGATTATCCGCCGCTGCGCGTCGGATTCTTGATGATGCTCGAATTCGCCAAACCCGTCGAGCGGATCGGTTTTCTGCGCGCCTGGCGCGATCGCTTGGACAAGGAAATGCGAACGTGGCGACGCACGCAGGAGAACGATCCGTACAAAGTCGCCGTGGATGATCTCGCGGCGCAACTCGCCGCGCGCCTCGATTGCCGCGTGATCGTCGGCTATAACGAATTTTGCGCGCCGACGATTGACGAGGCGATTGATCGCGTGATCGCCGACGGCGCGCAGCGCGTGATCGTGTTGACGACGATGCTCGTGCGCGGCAACAGCCACACCGAACTGGAAATCCAACAAACCGTCGTCCACGCACGCGAACGTCATCCGAAAGCGGACATCCGTTATGCCTGGCCGTTTGAACAAGCGCGTTTGGTTTCGTTGTTTGCCGACCAAGTCAATTCGCATTTGGAAACTGAACCTCAATAAGACGAGTCCGCGTTCGGATGGAAATGAGCTAGCCACAGTAGATCACAATTTTGTCATGCTGAGCGAAGCGAAGCATCTCGCTAATTGCAAATTGCGAGACGCAAAGCGTTCGGCGCAAAAAGCGCGCCTCAGAATGACAATCTGTGATGTACTGAGCCAACTATCCAACCAACTATGCACCTCCTCGCGCTCCTCACTTTCATTCTCTTCCTCAGCACCCAAATCGGGATACCGAGTTTGCCGCGCCTCTCCGCCGAAATGGGCGCGAATCCGCAAGAGATGGCGGCTGTGCTTTCTTCCGCGCTGATGACGGCGGTCGCGCTGCAATTCATCAGCGGCGCGCTCGCGGATCGGTATGGACGACGCGCGGTCTTGATCGTCGGCGCGGCGCTCGGCGGGATCACTTCGCTTTTATGCGCGTTCGTGACACAGTGGCAATGGCTGCTCGCGTTGCGAATTTTGGGCGGCGCGGCAGACGCGATTGCGATGCCCGCACTCCTGGGTCTGACGGCGGAAATTTCGGAAGGGCGACAAGGCGCGTTCTTCGGCGTCCTACGAAGCAGTCAGGGCTTGTCGTTCATCGTCGCGCCGAGCATCGGCGGATGGTTGGCGATATATTCACTGCGCGCGCCGTTCGTCGTGGACGGATTGCTTTCGTTCGCCGCGTGCGCGGTGATTTTCGTTTTCGTGCATGATCGTCGTAAGGGCGAGGCATTCGCCAAGACGCTCTCCAATGGCAAGGTACGCTCCAGTGAGCAAGACACCCGGCGCAACGGACACACAGTGGCGAATGCCTCGCCCCTACTAGAAATCGCGCGTGTTTTCGCGCAACCGCGCGTCTGGGCGTTCGCGCTCTTTTCCGCGGTGGACAATTTCGCGTTTCCGATCCTTGCCGCGTTCGTGCCGATCAAAGTCATATCGCTCGGCTACGTCGAATGGCAACTCGCGGCGATGCTCGCCATCGAGGCAATTGGGTTCACCGCCGCATCATTCCTCGTCGGACGATTTTCGGATCGCGTCGGGCGGCGACCATTCGTCATCGCCGCGTAGCCGTTGATCGTGATCGCGTGCGTCGGATTATTTTTCGCGCGCGATCTGCCGACGCTGACCGCGTGGTACACCTTGTTTGGACTCGCGAGCGGGACGACGTTGCTACTCGGCTTAGTGATGATGGCGGACATCACGCCAAACGCGCGCGCGGCGACGACACTCGGATCGTTCGACGCGGTGATCGATCTTGTGATTTTCATCGCGCCGCTGATCGCGATTACCGCGTCGGGAGCGATCGGTACGGAATGGGTGTTGGTGTTAGCGGCACTGCCTTCGCTCGTCGCGTTTCCAATCGCGCTGGCAACGCGAGAGACGCGAGGTGAGGAGAAATCATGATCGCCAGAGCAGACAACTATCTGCAAAAATTGTGCGTCGAAATTCCCAGTCGCCGCGTCGGCAGCGCGGGCAATCGCGCGGCGACGGATTTTTTCGCGGCGCGCGTCGCGTCGTTCGGCTTTCACGTCGAGACGCCGACGTTCGAGTGCATTGATTGGGAGTGCGACGGCGTTCGGCTCAGCGCGAACGGCGCGGCGTTCGATGCGTTCGCCAGCCCGTACTCGCTCGGCTGCCGCGTCAGCGCGCCGCTCGTCGCGGTCTCGACCGTAGAGGAATTAGAGGCGGCGGAGATTTCTGGCGCGGTGGTTTTGCTGCGCGGCGAAATCGCCAAAGAACAATTGATGCCGAAGAATTTTGCATTCTACAATCCCGACGAACACAAACAGATCATCGCGTTGCTGGAAGCGAAAAAGCCGCGCGCGATTATCGCGGCGACGACGCGCAATCCCGACTTGGTTGGCGCGATGTATCCGTTTGCGCTGATCGAAGACGGCGATTTCGATATTCCGTCCGTGTTTATGACCGAAGACGAGGGCGCGCGGCTGGCGCGCTATGTGGGGAAGTTGATTTCGCTGGAGAGTCGCGCGGCGCGCATCCCATCGTCAGGTTGCAACGTGATCGCGCGCAAAGGCGCGCGGCAAGATCGCCGCGTTGTGCTGTTCGCGCATATTGACGCGCACATCGGATCGCCGGGCGCGTCGGATAACGCGAGCGGCGTCGTCGCGCTGCTGCTGCTGGCGGAATTGCTCGCAGATTATCGCGGCGACCTGGGAATCGAAATTGTCGCGATGAACGGCGAGGATTATTACGCGGCATCCGGCGAGAACCAGTACGTCGCGCGCAACGCGGGCAAGTTCGACGAGATCGTGCTGGGGATCAATCTCGACGACATCGGTTATCACAAAGGCGCAGTCGCGTACTCGCTGTACGATTGTCCGGCGGAGATCGCGCGCGCGATTCGCAACGCGTTTTCCGCACATTCTGATTTGATCGAGGGACCACAATGGTACCAAAGCGATCACGGACTCTTTTTGATGAACCAGGTGCCGGCGTTGGCGATCTCGTCGGAGAATCTCGCGGAATTGATGGGCGAAATCACGCACACGCCGAAAGATCGTCCGGAGATCGTTGACGCGACCAAGCTTGTGACTGCGGCGACTGCGCTCCGCGATTTGTTATCGCGCTTGAATCACGCGCGATGATGCGCTCGTCCCAACACCGCGACGATCTCACCAAAATAGATGCGGTGATAATCCTTGTTCGGATAACGTCGTTCGATGCGCGGATCCAAGAACTGCGCGGGGTTCAGATCGTCCCAGTACATCTTGCGACACTCGATCACGAGTTCCGCTTCGGCAAAACTGGGCGCGGCGATTTGCGTTGAGGCAAGCGGCGTCAACTTGGCTTCGGCAATCTTGTTGCCGTCGCGCCCGGACTTGGTGCCGAGCAGTTGAACGGCGGGCGCGTATTTTTTCGGAAACGCGCAGAGCGTGAACGTATCGTACTGTTCAGTGAATCCGTATGTATAGCGCGTGGGACGCACGACGACTTGCGCGAAGGGCACACTCCACATCACGCCCAAACTGCCCCAGCCCACCGTCATCGCGTTGAAATGACCTTTGGCAAAATCGCCGGAGGTCAGCACTAAATTCTGCACGTGCCACAAATCGTACGGCTTGGTGACGAATTCCTCGATTGGAATTGGTTGACGTTTCACGATCATTCTCCTGATGATAACTTGAGCGCGTCGACAAACCGCGCGTTGAACCCAGGTTCGGAGTTCAGCTCAACATGTTCTGCGCGCGCGGCAAGCGATTCACCGCGCGCAAAACCTTCCTCGCGCAAAAAGAGCGCCGCGCCCAAACCCGCGCCGTTCGCGACCATTTCGATTCGCGCGCGATCTACGTCGGGCAGCAAGCCAATGCCGATGAGCGCGTCCTTGTTCAACTGACTGCCGAACGAGCCAGTCAAAATCACGCGACGTAGATCGCGCGGCGCGACGTTCAGTTTCTCCAGCAAAATATCCGCCGCGACGCGAATCGCGGCTTTGGCTTTTTGCAATTCGCGAATGTCCATCTGCGACAGCGCGACGCGTTCGTTGACGACGACGCGCGCAACATCGCTGCTGCGATCAATCGGAAGCGTCGCGTGATTGCCCGCAAAGCGCCCGCTCTCTTCGATCACGCCCGCGCCGCGCAACGCGTGAATCAGCGAGAACAGCCCCGACCCCGCGATGCCGATTGGCGCGCGATTCGCTATCGTCGTCACGCGTAAATTGCCGTCCTCGACGCGCGCATCAATGATCGCACCGTCCACCGCGCGCGTGCCGCAAGAAATGTTCACGCCTTCGAACGCGGGTCCCGCCGCCGTAGACGCGACGAGAATCGCGTCACCGTCGGTCGCCATCACCTCGCCGTTCGTGCCAAGATCAATCGCAAGCATCGGCACGCGCACGCGATCATAGTCGAACGACGCGAGACACGCGGTTGTATCGGAGCCGACGAATCCGCCGATGAGCGGCGGCAGCGCGACGCGCGCGCGTTCGGGAAAGAGATTGCCGAAAAAATCGCCCGCGTCGCGAATGGACGCGCGGTTGTGCGGCTGAAACGGCAGAACCGCGATCCTGTCAACGGGGTAGCGCATCAAGAGGTGGTGCATTGCGGTATTGCCGACGATGATCACGCGCTCGATCCGCGTGAGGACGCGCTTGCTCAACTTGAGCGCGGCGAGGGCTTGAAAGATCGAGGATTGCGCGAGCGCGGAAAGTTTGTCGGCGTTGCGCGCGGCAGCGTAGAGTCGCGCGATCACGTCCGCGCCGAAGAGCGTCTGCTGATTCAGCGCGCCCGCGCCCGCATACACGGTTCCCGTTTTGAGCGACACGAGAAACGCGGCGACCGTCGTCGAACCCAGGTCAATCGCCAACCCGAGCGAATCGTCGTTCGTGCGAAACTCGTTCGAGCGCGCGAAAATCTTGTTCGAGTAGACGACGACGGGCATCAGCGTCACGCGCGCATCACCGATCACGCGCGCACGGCACGCCAGGCGCACGTTCGCCGCGCGTTCGGCGACGAGCAGATGCTTTTGCTCAACCTCATCGTGCGGCGCGAGCGCGCCTTCCGCGATCACTTTGCATTTGCCGCACGTCCCGCGTCCCGCGCACGGCTGCTCCAGCGACAATCCGTTCGCGGCGATGATCTCGCCGATAAGTTGATTCGGCGCGCATTTGACTTGGCGCGTTTCATCGGCGTAAGTAATCGTAAGAGTAGACATCGTGGAATCGGGTGACAGGGGACAAGTGACACGTGACAAGGAAAGAGGCGCGTATCACGCATCACGTATCACTTCCCTTGTCACCTGTCTCGTGTCACTTTTTCCTTGCTCGAAACGCCTTGATCCACCGCATCGCGTACTCATCGCGTCCCATCAACAGATCGCACGCGCGGATCGTGGTGGCAAGTTCGGGCACGGTCGGATCCGTGATCGCCGCGCACATTCCACGCGCGATGCCGAGCGCGAGGTACGCCGCGTTGATCGCGACGCGATCGGGCAAACCGAAACTGACATTGCTCGCACCCAGCGAAAGATTCACGCCGAGTTCTTGCTGCACGAGTCGCATCGTGTTGAGCGTGACGCGCCCCGCGAGCGAATCCGCGCTGACGGTCAACGCGAGGCAATCAATGACGATATCTTCGCGCGGCATTCCGTGATCGGCAGCGCGTTGGACGATCTTGCGCGCGACGGCGAGCCGCGCGTCGGGCGTCGCGGGCACACCCGAATCGTCCGTGACGACGCCGATGACCGCCGCGCGATATTTCGCCGCGAGCGGCAGAACCGCGTTCAACATTTTTTCTTCGCCCGTCGTCGAATTGATCAGCGCCTTGCCTTCGTACGCCGCGAGCGCGGCAGTAAGCGCGGCGGGATTCGCGCTGTCGAAACAGAGCGGCGCGTCCACCGTTTGCGCGAGCGCGCGGGCAAGTCCTTCCAAAAGTTTCGGCTCGTCCGCGCCTGGCACGCCCGCGTTCACGTCGAGTACGTGCGCGCCTGCCGCGATTTGTTTGCGCGCGTCTTCGAGCGCGATACTGAAATCGCTTTTGGCAAGCGACTCCATCAAACTCTTGCGCCGCGTTGGGTTGATCCGCTCGCCGATAATGACGAAGGGATGATCGGGGCTGATGATGATTTGTTTCGTTTTCGATGAAAGATGTGTTTCCATTTTTTTCTGTCGCTGTCATTGCGAGCGAAGCGAAGCAATCCCCAACCCGCGAGTTGGAGATTGCTTCGTCGCAAAAACCGCTCCTCGCAATGACAGATCGCTATCGCCCTTGCACTGCTGCTTTCGCGCGCGTCGCCGCGGAGGATGCGTCGGGCGCGTAGAAATCCGCCCCGATGTCCATCGCGTATTTCTCTGTCACGGGCGCGCCGCCGATCATCACTTTGACATTGCCCCGCACGCCCGCCGCGTTCAACGCTTCCAGCGTCGTCTTCATCTTTGGCATCGTCGTCGTCAAGAGCGCAGACATACCAACCAGTTGCGGCTTGTGCGCGGCGACGGCATCCACGAATTTTTGCGGCGACACGTCGCTGCCGAGATCGACGATTTCAAAACCCGCGCCCTCGAGCATGATCGCGACGAGATTCTTGCCGATGTCGTGCAAATCGCCTTGCACCGTGCCGATCACGACCTTGCCGATGGCTTGCACGTTCGCGGCGGCAAGCGCGGGGCGCAGCAATTCCAAGCCGCCTTTCATCGCGCGCGCGGCGACGAGCATTTCGGGCACAAAGTACTCGCCCGCTTCGAACAATCGTCCCACTTCTGCCATCGCCGAAATCAAACCGTCGTTGAGAATTTTTTCGGCGGGCGTTCCTTCGCTCAGCGCTTGCTTGACCAGACTGGTCGTCCCAGGCGCGTTGCCGTCAATCACACCTTGCCTAAGATCATCGAGTAGAGCCATTGCTATTCCTCCGTGAAAAATTTTGAAAGACAGAAGGATGAGGGATGAAGGATGAAAACCGATTTGGTCGTTTCATCCTTCATCCTTCTGCCTTCATCCTTTATTATGCTCCGTATTTCCGATACCGCTCCACCACCTCAAACATCGCGCGCACGTTTTCGTCAGGCGTGCGTTCGTCCAAATTGATGCAACACAGCGCGGCGCGTTCGAGTGGTCCCGCCGCGCGCAACAACGCTTCGACGTCGGCGGCGACATCATCGCGTGGCAGCGTTGCCACGCGGACGGGACTCATCCGCAAACTGAAGATCGCGTTTGGCAGCGCGGCGCGGCACGCGGCGACATCCGAACCCCAGCCGACATCGAAAAATTCCGCGCCCTCCACCTTGGCGTACTCGTCGCGAACCTTGTGCATATCCACGCCGCAATGATGAATCCCGTACGGATAGAGCTCGCGCGCGAGTTGCTGATCGTACGGCAATAGATATTCGCGATACGTCCGCGCCGAAATCATCGCGACCGTGCAGTTGGAATGAAGACTGATGCGCGCATCCACCGCGCCAACGATCCGATTGACCGCGACCGAATTGCTGCCCGTGCGCCGCCGCACATATTGAGCCATCGCCTCGATCGTTTGCGCGCACACGTTCAGCAAACGGCGCGCGAGCGCGGGGTTTTCGTAATAGTCTACGAATAATTGCGATCCGCGCAAGTTGAGCGCGACGTTCTGTACGCCCTCCCAATTCACGTCCCCTTCGATTTTGCCGTACTGCGCCTCCAGCGAATCCATCAGCGCGATCAACTTTCGGAACGCGGGATTCGTTTCCAAGTCCGGCGCTTCAAGCGCCAGCACTTGCGCGTCGGTCAAATTCGCGGGAATCACTTCGGGTGATGCGTGATCATAGTACTTGATCGCGCAACCCAAGACTGCCGATGGCAAAAACCCCGCCGCGAGATGTACCGGACCGATCACGGGACGCGGCGCAGCGTTCGCTTCGCCCAAGCCGAGGACTTGCCCTGAGCTTGTCGAAGGGTCGCCGAAACGCGCGTGCAGCGCGGCGCGCATCGCGCGTTCGCTTTCGACGCGTGTGAGCGGATCGAAGAAAAACGCTTCGTCGAATTTTATGCCGTATTGTTTGTTCCACCAACTTGGATGGAAGACAATTTCGACGGGGAGAAAGTTGCGAGATTCCAAAGTCATTCGTGCGCCACCCAATCGTCCACGCGCGTTTCGGCTTGCCGCGCGATTTTTGTCGCGTGCGCGCTCATCGAAGTGATCGGCGCGTCCTTGTCAATTTCGTGATGGCGATCCAACAACGCGTCGAGCAGAAGAAAAATCGCGCGCGCGTCCACGCCGGGAATGATCGGCGTGTCCGCAATTTCTTTGTCCCAGCCACTCACAAAGCCCCAGCGCGCAGGACAATCGGCGGGGACATCGTATATCGTTTTCGAAATCGTAAAGACGACGCCGCCCTTGATTTGCCTCAACGCGGGAAATCGTTTCACCAGGTCGGGGGCGCGCATCGTCAACGTTTTGGTTATTTCGTCTATCATTCGTTGGCGTTGTTGATCCGGCGGTTGTTCATCGGCGCGCGTCCAGGTTTGGCGCGCCGGGTCAAAGCGTTCGTGGATCCATTCGCCCGCGCGCCAGCTCACGCGCCCGCCCCAGTGTTTGACTTCGAAAACCCAGATGCCTTTTGCGCCGAGGACGATCGTATCCACGTCGTCGCCGGGTTTTTGCTGCACGCCATACAACACGTACATCGAATCGATCGGCAAAGTTTGCAGATGCGCGACAAAAGTGTGTTCGCCCGCGTCGCCGAACGCGGACGAGGGCGCAGGCAATTCGCCGCGCAGTTTCGCGCGCCATTGCGGCAGCACGCGCGCCAACACGTCATCGCGCAAGGGATGCGCGGGTGGCGCGGGCTTGGTGATCTGAAATTGCCAGAGCAGAAAAATGGCAAGCAGCGCGAGCCCCACCAGTCCGGCAAACGCCAGCGCCAAGCCACCGATGCTTGGCGCGAGTCCGATGTTGAGCGGCGCGCTCAACCACGCGCCAGCCCCCGCGATGCCCAAGCCGCCGATGAACATCGTCCCCGGCACAAACGCGATCGTGGTCAGTTGTTTCCGGAGCAAACCGATCTTTTCGGCGTGCGCTTGGCGCGCGCGCGCGTATTTTTCGCGACGCTGCGCGTAACTTTGCAAAAGGCGCGCGCGCCCTTCCGTTTGGAGCCAGCGCTCCACTTGCGAGATGCGCTCAAAACCGCGCGCCAGATCAGCAAGGTGATTGTCAAGGAGAATCATTTTGCCTACGGCTCACGCAGCGCGTCCCACAGCGCGATCACATTTTCCGGCGGCACGTCCGCTTGAATGTTATGCACCGGGTTGAACACGAAACCGCCGCCGGGCGCAAGCGCGTCAATGTTGCGACGCACGTCGTCTTTCACTTGCTGCGGCGTGCCGTGCGGCAAAATGTCTTGCGTGTCCACGCCGCCGCCCCAGAATACAATGTCCTTGCCGAAATCGCGCTTGAGCGCGTGCGGTTCCATTCCGGTCGCCGTAACGTGAACTGGGTTGAGAATGTCCACGCCGATCTCGATGAAATCCGGCAAGAGCGGACGCACGTTGCCGCACGAGTGGAAAAAGAGTTTCGCATTTGGCGCGAGTTGGTGGATCCGCGCGAACAGCGTCGCGAGGCGCGGCTTGATCAGTTGGCGGAACATTCGCGGCGAGATCAACTGCGAGACTTGCGTCCCGTAGTCGTCTGCCTCCGAAACGACATCCACGACGTCGCCCAGGCGCGGCAGCGCCATTTCCCAAAACGCGAGTTTCAGTTCGACCATCTTGTCGAAGAACGCGCCGGCAAGCGCTTGGTTCGACGCCATATCCATCAGAATATTTTCCATCCCGCGAACGCGTTGCGCCATCTCAAAGACGCCGGCAAGCACGCCCTTGATCATCACCGCCCTGCCTTGCGCGCGATATTTTCGCGCGAGTTCGCGCAAGCCCGCGATGCGCGCGGGATCGCCGGTGTTGGGGAAGCGATGCGCGCGCAAATCGTCTTGGGTCACCGGCGCGTCCGCCAGCGGCGAACGCACCATCGAGTAGTACAAGCCATCGGGCTTGGGACGATGATGCACGACGCCCCACTCGTCCACGTACTCCCAGTACTCGCCGATGTCTTTGCCGACGACGTTCCAGTTGTGGCTGTTGAGCGGAAACAAGCCGCGCACATCCACGCCCAGTTTTTCGACGATGTCGTCATCCGGCAACGCGAGTTGTTGGATCGTATCGCACAGCGTTGGCGCGACGCGCGGCAGACCCAGGTACTCGCGCAGTCGTTGATACGCGACGACGTGAATTCCGGTCACTTGAGTCGAACCGAGATCGAACGGAATTCGATCCGGCTCGCGATGATTTAGCGTTGTGAGTATGCGTTCGCGTGAATCCATAAGCAAGTTCAAAGTTCAAAGTTCAAAGTTCAAAGTTCAAAGTTCAAAGTTCAAGGTTCCAGGTTCAAGGTTAAAAGTTCAAAGTTGAAAGAGAACTTTGAACTTTGAACTTTCAACGATTGAGGCAGTCAATCACCGTTTTCAAATTCACCATCAGCACACCCAGATTCTCATCGCGGATGCCTTCCTCTTGCGTTGCTTCCATCAACGCGGTCACGACGTACTTGAACACTTCGGGTTGCGTGTACTCTTGCAACATTTGCGCCATCGCCGCGCGCGCGTCATCCTCCGACGCGTCCACGAGTGATTCGAGCGTGGCTTGATTCGCGGCTTCGGCTTGATCGATCATCTGTTCCGTCACTTGCGGTAACGGCGCGTCGCCTTGCGCCATCATTTGCCAGACGACCGCACCGAGATAAAACAGCAACTCGCGCTCGTCCTCGTTGAACAAATCGCCGTCCACCGCCATCAGGTACGTCATCACGACCGGCTGCTCCGCCGCGAATTTCTCCGCGAGCGTTTTGCCTTCGCGCGCCGAAAAACCGGCAATCCGTTTCCAGGTTGTCTCAACGATCTCTGCGGAAATGGGTTTCATTGTTTTCTCCGAACATACGACCGCCGACGGCTGCCCGCCGACCGCCGCAGTTTTCTTTTGCTAACGCTAGCCGCTTACCCACCCTGCGCGAACGTACTCCCCGCCGAATCGCGATCGAGGAACAAGCGCGCGTGCGGCGTCTGCCGCAAGATCGATCCGGGACAATCTTCGCGAACCGGCATTCGCAGCGCGCGGTACACCGCTTCGGCTTTGCGCGCCTCCGGCACGATGCACAACACGCGCTTTGCCGCGAGCAGCGCCGGAATCGTCAACGTGATCGCGTGCGTTGGCACTTGGCTCAAACTTTTGAAATGCCCTTCGCCCACTTGTTGCCGCCGCGATGTTTCGTCGAGCCGCACAACTTTTGCCCAGACCGGATCTTTGAAATCGGCAAAGGGCGGATCGTTGAACGCGATGTGACCGTTCTCGCCGTAGCCGCACGCGCACAAATCGGCGGGATGTTCGCGCAACCACCGCGCGTACTCGGCGCACGTCTCTTCGACACTGCCGACCTGACCACTGACCGGGTAAAACGCCTTGACCGAAACGTAGCGCAAAAAATGTTGGCGCAGAAAATTCGGAAAACTCGCCGGATGATTCGGGTCAATGCCGATGTACTCGTCCATATGAAAGACATTGACGCGCGACCACGGCACGTTTTTATCCTGACGCAGCGCGGTCAAGAACGAAAGTTGCGAGTTGCCGGTCGCGATGATGATGTTCGCCTCACCGCGCTCGCGCGCCGCACGCTGAATCACTTCGGATGCTTCCGCCGCCGCGGCGTTGCCCATCTCTTCGTTCGATTGAAAAACGCTGACCTTGAGTTGATCCACTTGCGTTTCGTAAATTGGTTTCGTCATCGAAACACTCCTCGCTTAAAGGATGAAGGCAGAAGGATGAAGGATGAAGGATGAAACCTTCGGCGCAAAAATTCATTTCATCCTTCCGCCTTTTGAATTCTGTCTTCGGTGTGTATCCACGCGCCGCCGATCATCACGCGCCACGCGCGCCAAGCGTCGTTAAAGATCGCGAGATCGGCGTCCTTGTGCGGCGCGATGCTTCCGACGCGCGCGTCAACGCCGATCACGCGCGCAGGCGTCCGCGTCAACATTCGAATCGCTTGTGGGATGGGAACGCCGACGACGTTCGTCAAGATCGGAATCATTTCATTGAGCAGCGTCGTGCTTCCGGCGAACGCGGAGCGATCCAACATCATCCCGACGCCATCGCGCACGTCGTACTCCAGCGCGCCCATTTTGAAACGCGATCCTTCCGGCAAGCCCGCGCCGTTCATCGCGTCGGAAATGACGCACAGCCGCTCCGCGCCGATACACTTGTAACCGAGTTTCAGCAGCGTCGGCGGCAAATGCTTGTTATCACAAATCATTTCGACTGTCAACCCGTCGTACGTCAGCGCGGTTTCCAGCAAGCCGGGCTTGCGCCAGGGACCCTCGCGGATCGTCGAAGACATCGCGCTCCAAATGTGCGTGACGTGCCGCAAACCCACGCGCATCGCGGCGAGCACATCATCGTCTTTGGCGGAACTGTGTCCCGCCGCCGGAACGATTCCCAGCCGCGCGAGTTTTTCGACGAGCGGCAACGCGCCGGGCAATTCCGGCGCGAGCGCGAAAATCTTGATCACGTCGGAATGTTCCAGCAGCGCGTCCACCGATCCGTCATCCGGCATCCGGATGTTTCCCGGATCGAGCGCGCCTTTTTGCGCGAGCGAAATGTACGGACTTTCGAGATGCGTTCCCAGCACGCGCGATCCGGCGCGCGGCGCGCGCATCCACGCGCGCGCAAAGTTCAGGCACGCGACCAGATCGGGAATCGGCGCAGTCGCCAGCGTGGCGACCAAACTTGTGACGCCGCGCCGCGCGTTCTCCACGCAAATCGTCGCGAACGCGTCGGCGGTCGGTTCGTTGAACGTATGTCCGAGCGCGCCGTGCGTGTGAATGTCAATCAAGCCCGGCGTGATGTAGCGTCCGCCCACATCAATCTTTTCGATCTCCGCGCCGAGCGCGCCAACATCCGTCACAGCAACGATTTTATCGCGCTCGATCACGACTGCCTTGCCTTGTGTAATTTCATCCGGCAAGACGATCCGTCCGTTGACAAGCGCAAAGCGACCGTTGACCGATGACCGATGACCGTTGTCTCTCATCTTCCCGCTCTCATCTTTCATCTCTCATCCTGCGAAAAAACCGCGCCAGATCATCCGCTCCCGCGTACCAAAATACCGCGCGCGCGATCCCGCGCAACGTTTCGGAAATATCCGCGCCGCTTTGCGCGATCGCGACGATTGGAATATTTTTCGCGCGCGCGTATCCGGCTTCGATTCCAACGCCGACGCCTTTCTCAGTCAAGTCCACGATGGCAAGATCGCACGCGTCAATTTCGGCGAACGTGCGCCGCATCAATTCCGCCGGATCGAATTCCAGCGCGCCCCACTGCTCCACATCGCGCGCGATGCACACCGCTTCGACGCCCGCGGCGCGCAACGCGTCTGCGATCATTTCGATCCGCGCGCGGTTCGCGTGATCGGCGTGGTACTTGATCGAGAGGAACGCTTTCACTCAAGCCCCACGTCATTGCGAGCGGAGCGAAGCAAGCTCCAAATCGCGAATCGGAGATTGCTTCGTCGCGTAAAACGCTCCTCGCAATGACACATACACGCGTTCATTTGCGAATGAAATGCGGCAGCTCGACCGGAATTTCGAGCGACAATTCGACCAAGCCCGCGAATTTTCCATCGCGATACCAGGGCGATTGATAGATCAATTTCCTGACGCCTTTTTTCTCGATGGTATAAACGTTCTTCTGTTGTGTTTCCAGCAACCGTTGCGTTTTCGTGCGCGCCGGTTCGGGATGACAGTCAAGCATGTTTTTGCCGATCAATGCCTTGCCGCCGTCGGCGGCGAAACCCTGCGCGGCTTGGTCGTTCATTTCGAGAATGACTCCGTTCACATCGCAAACCGTGATCGCACCGGGAAATTTTTCAACCCAAGAATGTTCTGCCATTTGTTTACTCCGCCGGAATATTCAACGACAACAAGATCAAATCTTCGTTCCCCGCGTTTTCGTACGCGTGCTCTTGACCGGCGTCGATCTGCGCGACGACTCCGGCGCGCGCGGCAATCTGTTGATCGTCAATCCACAACGTCCCTTCGCCTTCCAGAAAATAAAACAAGTGCGCGTACGCGTCGCGATGGCGCGCGAATTTGCCGCCCGGCACGACGCGCGTCAACACGACTTTGGTTTTCCCCTCGCGCAACGTCTTGCCAAAGACACCGCGCGCAACATCGGGGCGTACTGCTTGCCACTCGCGCGAGGCGAGATCAAAGACCTGACTCATTTGCCTCCTTGAACGACCGATGACGGACGACCGACGACCGACTCGATCTTGCGAATCTACTCCGTTGGATTCGCCACCCAGCGCAAAATGTGCGTCGCGATCGCGCACAATTCGCCGCGCGCGCTGACGCGCACCTCCGCTTGCGATTGCCGCTTGACCGGATCGATTTCCGCGACGCGATACGTCACCGTGATCGTATCGCCGATGAAGACCGGCGCGATGAAACGGATGCGATCATAGCCGAGCGACACCGGCGTTTCGTCCGGCGAATGGACGCGCGCGCAGAGCGCGGTCGAACAATTCGACATATAGCCGACGAGCAGCGCGCCGTGAACGATGCGCCGTCCGAATTTCGATTGGCGCATCATTTCTTCGTTCACGTGATTCGGCGAGAGATCGCCGGTGATCCCCGCGAACAGATAGACATCGCTCTCGGAAACCGTCTTGGAAAACGCCACTTCCTCGCCAACGCGCACCGGAAAATCGTTTGTCATTCCGCCAACAACTCCTGCACCGTCGCTTCCCAGTTCAGCGTTTTGCCCCTTGCCAATCCGGCTTGCGCAACCTGGGGCTCGAGTTTCCACGCCGCCAAATCCTCGTCCAGTCCGCGCTGATGATCGTTGCTCCACGCCGGATGACTTTGCGCCAGACCATACAGCGCAAGCGCGCGTTCGACGTGCCCCTGAACGAACGCGAGCGCGGCAAAGTACATCACCGCGCCGACCGCCCACGGCAGCGCGCCCAAACGCAACGCCAGCGCCAAGCCCTCGCGCAAGCCCGCGCGCGCCTCCTCGCGGTTGCCCAGATCGATATTCGTCCGACCCAGGTTGATCAGATAGAGCGCCATCGAACGCTGCGAGCCAATCTCGCGCGCGATCGTTAACGCTTGTTGAAAATAATCGCGCGCGATCGCGTACTCTTTGCGCTCGTTGGCGGCGGACGCGAGATTATTGAGCGTGACCATCGCGCGTTCCCGATTGCCGACCGCGAGCGCGCGCTCGTAAACGCGATGCCACACCTGATCGGCTTCCGTCAAATCGCGCATCGCGAGCGCGACGGCGCCCAGGCGATTGAGCGTGGACAGTTCTTGCGTCACATCGCCCAACGCGCGCGCCAATTCCAAACTCTCGTCCAGCGCGGCGCGCGCGTCTGCCAGGTTGCCGCGCTGCCAATGCGCCGCGCCCAAATCTTCCAGCGCGCGCGCGAGCGTCGCCTGATCGTTTCCTGCGCGCGCGAGCGGCAGCGCTTGCGCCAATAACGCGTTCGCCCCGGCATAATCGCCGGAAGCATTCGTCAGTTCAGCCAGAATCGTCAACGCCGCCGCGCGTTCGGCATCGTTCTGCGCGGTGGCTTGCGCGTCTTGGAGGGCTTGCCGCGCCGACGGGAAATCGCCCAAACGCAGATGCGCTTCGCCCAGCTGCCGCGCCAGCGCGGAAAACGGCGCCGCCGCGCGCGGCGTCAGCGCGAGCGCGCGCGCGAAATACGAAACGGCGACCGTGAACGCGCTGCGCGCTTTGGCGACTGCGCCTGCGCGCGCATACCATTCGACCGCGGGCGCGGCGTCTTCCGCGCGTTCGTAATGTTCCGCGATCAATCCGGCGTACTCGTCCGCGCGCTCGCCGCTCTGTTCGATCAACCACATCGCCGCGCGCGCGTGATAAATCCGCCGCAAGCGTTTGAGCACCGTTTCGTACGTCACATCGCGCAGGAGCGTGTGCTGAAACGCGTATTCGTCCGCGCGGATGAACGACGAGACTTTGCGCTGAAAAATCAATTCGCGCGCGCGCAGCGTGCCCAGCGTGCCGCGCAGCGCGACGCGCGGCGCGGCGCCCAGTGCGGCCACCGCGCTGTCCCAAAAAATTCGTCCCACCACCGACGCGCGCTGCAACGTCTCGCGTTCGTCGCCGGGCAAACTATCCAGGCGCGCTTGCAAAACGCCGGTCAACGTGGAGGGCACACGCACCGTCGCCAGACGCGCCGGCTCGACGCGCCATTCTGCTTCGCCGGGAACGATCACCTTTTCGTCAATCAACATCTTGACGAGTTCTTCCAGATAGAACGGGTTGCCTTCCGCGCCGTTGACGATCAGATCGCGCAACGCGCGCGGCACCGCTGGAACTTTTTTCAGAATCTCGTCCACCAATTGCCGACTCTCTTCCGGCGAGAGCAAAGGGACTTGGAGGCGCGCGGGCAAATCGGCGGCAAACCAGTGGGGGCGCCGCTCCAAAAGTGTGGGGCGCGCCAGACCCAGGATCAGAATCGGCAGCGCGCGGCACGCGTTCATCCAGTACGTCAGCGCGTCCAGCGAGCCATCGTCCGCCCATTGCAAATCGTCGAGCAGGATCATCGTCGCGGCGATACCTTGCCGCGTGGTCGCCGCGAGAAATTGCGCGAGATAATGCCACGCGCGATCGCGAATTTGTTTGGCGTCGCTCAGAATGCCGCGCAGGTACGGACTGGATGAAAAATCGAGTCCGATCAGGTGCCCGATAAAATGCGCTTTCATCACCGCGTCGGGATCGGGTTGCATCAACGCGACGATGCCGCGTTCGAGTTTGTCGCGCGCCACGCTCAGCGCGTCGCTATCGGCGATCTCGAAACGAAACGCGAACAGATCGCGCACGAGTGTGTACGGCAGGCGGCCGATTTCTTCGCTGGCGCGTCCGCGCAAAAGAAAAATCCGCTCGGGCTGCAAATCGCACCAGCTGCTGAATTCGTACAGCAAGCGCGATTTGCCCACGCCCGCCTCGCCGAGGATCGTCACCGCGCGCAGTTCGCGCCGTTCGAACACGGCGCGCAAACTCGCGCGCAACTGCGCCAACTCCTCCGCGCGTCCGATCATTCGCGTCTCGATCCCTTCGACGCCGCGCGTCCGCAAACGGAACGCGCGCGGTTTGGCGCGCACGACGATGTAGGTCTGCAGCGGCGCGGCTTTGCCTTTGACCGCCAGCGGCGCTTGCAATTGCAGATCGAACACGCCGCGCACCTGTCCGTACGTATCGTGCGAAATCAAAATGCCGCCGACGGGCGCGGCGTGTTGCAAGCGCGACGCGACGTTGACCGGATCGCCCATCGCGGTATATTCGCTTTGCGTCCCGACCGCGCCGAGCAAAACGGGACCCGTGTTGATCCCAATTCGCATTTGCAAAGCATGATTGCGCGCCGCGTTGAATCCGCGCAATTCGCTTTGCATTTCCAACGCCGCGCGGATCGCTTGTTCCGGATCGTCTTCGCGCGCAGTCTGCGTGCCCCACACCGCCATCACCGCATCGCCGATGTGTTTGTCAATCGCGCCGCCGTGCGACGTGATCGCTTTGTCGAGCCGTTCCCACAACGCGTTCATCAGCGCGGTCACATCTTCCGCGTCGAGCGACTGCGACAGCGCGGTGAAACCGACGATGTCGGCGAACAAGACCGTGACTTGTTTGCGTTGTTCGATTGGTGATTCGCGCGTTTCGAGCGCGGCGATTTTTGTATCTTCTCAATAACTTGGGGTAATTCTACGGCGAACTCCAAGACGCATCGAGTGGATCTCGCTGGGCGCGCTCCGTGATCAAATCAGCGAGCTTGGGCAATCGGTACGCGCCAGAAATACGGTCTTGGATGTACGCGTAAAAACTTACCTCCAGTTTCTTGGCCGTGGCGACCAAGGTCATGAAGGTGTC
>VGOB01000044.1 GCA_016865935.1 Chloroflexota bacterium
ACATCGGCGTCGGTTTCGGATGCACACGCGCTCAGTCAAACAATCCACTGCTCAACTCAAAGACATGGTGCGGCGTTGGAAAATGCTCCCAGCGGACAATGTGCCCAAGTGACTTTTGCGCTATTGCTTAAATTGTCAATTGAGAATTGTCAATTGCCAATTTCCTTCCGTATTATAACCTCAACTTGATAATTTACAAACCACGCCGCCCGATGTATAATACAACACGTGAAATCTGAAATCATCATCGCACAACTCAGCATCGTGGATGGCGCGTGGCAAGACGCGCCGGACAATCTCGCGTGTTTCGACGCGGCAGCGTTATTCGAAGGCAACGTCGAACGCGGCAGTCTGTACGTCGTCGTCGAAGTGGCGGGCGAACCGGAAGGACGCGACGCGTTGGCGCGCGAACTGATCGAAACGACGCGGCGCGAGTACGCCGCGACGCGCGGCAGTATCGCGCTCGGACTGATGCAAGCCGTGCGCGCGGCGAACGATTTTTTCTACGACACGAACGCGAACGCCGCGCCCGAAGCGCGGCGCATCGCCGGAGTGACTGCCGCGCTTGTGCGCGCAGACGAACTGTTCATCGCGCAAGCCGGACCTGGGTTGACCTGTCTCGCGCGCGGCAACGCGCTGACGCGCTATCCCGACGATTCGCCCTGGTTCAATGCAGATGAAACCGCCGTCGCCGAATGGCTCGGCTCGCGCAATTTTGCGACGCCGGGCGAAGTGCCGATTGGGATGCGGCGCAATTACACACCCGATATCTTCCACACCGCGCTATACCCCGGCGTCGTGGTCGTGTTGGCGACGCGCGCGCTCGCACATTTGTTGACGCGCGAAGAACTGATTGACACGCTGGCGCAACGGCATCCCGACGAAATTGTCGCGGCGTTGGAAGACCTGGCGGGCGCGTCCGATCTTTCGGCGATCGTGTTGCGCGTGGCGGGCGAACCGCCCGCGACGATCAGCGCGCCGACGGCGCCTTTGCGCGTCGAAGATGAAATCGAACCGGAACAAGTCGTCGAACCCGAGCCGCCGATTCCGGTTGATGTCCCGCCGCCACCGTCGGAAGAAGAACTCGCGCTGCAAAAAATTCGCGCCGAGCGCGAGTTGGAACGCCAGCGTTTGCAGGAAGAGCAAGCGCGCGAACGCCAGCAAAAAATTCGTGCCGGAGTTTTGCGCGCGGGCGCCGGAGCCGTGGGCGCGCTCGCCGGAATGACCGGGCGGATCAATTGGACGGGCATCGGCAACGCGGCGGATCGCGCGATTGGCGCGGTCGTGCGCGGCGCGGCGCGCGCGCTCGCGTTTCTGATTCGCGCGATCATTCCCGGCGAACCGAAAGAAGACGCGCCGCCATCGTCGCCGACGAGGCAGACGGCGTGGAAACTTGCCGCGCTCGCGCTGCCGCTGCTCCTGCTCGTCGCGGGTATCGTGATGTGGGGCGTTTATCGCGCCGAGCAGCGCGCCGCGTTCGAACGCCAAGTCGTGCAATTGATCGGCGATGCGGGAAAATCGTTCGAAGACGCCAAGCGGTTGGAGCGCGCCGATCGCGCGGCGGCGCGCGCGGCGGCGCAAAAATCGTTGCAGTGGCTCGAACAAGCGCGCGCGCTCAGCCCCAACGATCCGCGCATCAACACCTTGTCCTATCCCGTCCAGGATTTTCTCGACGGACTGAACGGCGTCTCGGTCATTTTTTCGCTGCCGACGTTTGCGACGTTTTCCGACGCCAAGTCCAAAGTGACGCGCATCGTCCCGCGCTGGCCCGATCTCTTCATCCTGGATCGCGGTTTGCAGCGCGTTCATCGGTTCACGATCAACGACCTGGGATCGAGCGCGGTGCCCACTTCTGGCGACGGGATCATTTTGAAATTCGGCGACAAGATTGACAATCGCGCGGTCGGCGACATTTTCGATCTCGTCTGGATCGACGCGGGGCGCTTGGTCGCGCTGGATCGTTCTGGCGCGTACTTTCAATTCGATCCGGCGAAAGCGGAATGGAGTGCGGGCGCGGTGAGCGGCGCGGGCATCTTTGCGCGCGCCACCGTCGCGGCGACGTACGAAAATAGATTGTACTTGATCGATCCGCCGCAAAATCAAATTCAAAAGTACAATCCCTCCGGCAGCGCGATTGTGTGGTCGGCGGCGGCGACGTACTTTGCGCCCGGCGTCACGCCGCCCGATTTGTCAGCCGTCGTCGATCTCGCGATTGACGGCGACATTTGGCTGGCGCGCGCGGACGGTTCGATTGCGCGATTTTACGACGGCAGACCGAAAGCCATTTCGTTCAGCGGACTGGATGCGCCGATTTCAAAAGCGTCGGGGCTCTTTACGTCGGAGCGCGTGAATAGTTTGTACGTCGTGGACGTGGGCAATTCGCGCGTCGTCCAATTCGACAAGGGGACGGGACGATTTGCGCGGCAATTCAAACCGCACAGTCAAGCGCGCGACGCGTTCAAGGGCTTGCAAGCGCTGGCGGTGGACGAACCGAACAAGCGATTCTTTTTCGTCGGCGACGGCAAGGCGTACATCGCGACAATCCCACAGTAGAGTTTAAGGTTCAAGGTTCCAAGTTCAAAGTTAAAGGTCAACTTGAAACTTTGAACCTTGAACCTTGAACCTCGAACTTTGAACCTACAATGACTCTCATTCTCGGCATCGAAACTTCGTGCGATGAAACTGCCGCCGCGGTGGTGGAGGACGGCAGCAAAATATTATCGAACGTCGTCGCGTCGCAAGTGGAAATTCACGCGCAGTACGGCGGCGTCTTTCCGGAGATCGCGTCGCGCGAGCACGTCTTGAAAATCGTGCCGGTGATCGAAGACGCGCTGACGCAAGCGCACGCAACGCTGGACGATCTGGACGCGCTCGCGGTGACGTACGGTCCCGGACTGGCGGGCTCGTTGCTCGTCGGTGTGAACGCGGCAAAGGCAATCGCGTTCGCGCGCGCGTTGCCGCTGATCGGCGTCAATCATCTCGAAGGACATTTGTACGCGAATTGGCTGGACGCGTCGGCGGACGAAAAAGAATTTCCGATGATCGCGCTGATCGTCTCCGGCGGTCATTCGGAAATCGTGCTGATGCGCGGCGAGGGCGACTATGAATTGCTGGGACATACGCTCGACGACGCGGCGGGCGAAGCGTTCGACAAGGTCGCGCGTTTGCTCGGCTTGGGTTATCCCGGCGGACCGGCAATTCAAAAAGCGGCGGAGCAAGGCAACCCGAGCGCGTTCAAATTGCCGCGCGCGTGGTTGCGCGGCACGTACGATTTTTCGTTCAGCGGATTGAAGACAGCGGTCTTGCATCTCGTCCAGAGTTTCAAGCCTGCCCTGAGCGAAGCGAAGGGGCAAAAGCGCGTGCCGGTTGCGGACATCGCCGCGAGTTTTCAAGCGGCGGTGGCGGATGTGTTGGTGGACAAGACGCGGCAAGCGGCGGAAGAATTTCGCGCGACGCGGATCCTGCTCGCGGGCGGCGTCTCCGCGAACGCGCAATTGCGGAAGACGATGCTGGCGCGCGCGCACGTGCCGGTTTCGATTCCGCCGATCAAGTTGTGTCTGGACAATGCCGCGATGATCGCGGCGGCGGGTTTTCGGCAGTTTGCGCGCGGGGAAACGCGCGGCTGGGATTTGGACGTGGTGCCGGCGTTGAAGTTGCAGTCGGCAGTCGGCAGTAGACAGTAGACAGTCGTCAGTAGACAGTCGCGGCGGCGTGTCATTGCGAGGCAGTTTTTGCCGAAGCAATCCCCAATTCAGTGATGGAGATTGCTTCGTCGCTGAAAACGCTCCTCGCAATGACAATGCTAATGTGTCCGCAAACGCAGCGACGAAAGGAACTGGAATGTTCAGTATAGAAGATTGGGTGATGCCGGTGGTGCTGGTGTTGACGCTGGTGACGTTGGCGGGATTTGCGCTGGGGACGCGCGCGAATGTGCGCGCCGGAGATCGCGCGGCGAAATGGCTGCGCGAGGGTCTGCCGCTCATCAGCGACAAGACGACGATGACGTGGATCGGTTCTGCGGCGTTGCTGTTGAAAATGGCAAAGGCGAAGGGCGCGTACCGGAGCGCCGAGACGTTGTTTTCGTTCGAGCCGCGCGATATCGTTTTGATGTGGCTGTTCGCGCACTGGCAAGGGCGGCGCGATACGATGATTTTTCGCGGCACGCTGACCGCCGCGCCGGAGTTCGAGTTGGAAATTTTCGATCCGCAAGGGTGGATGAATCGCGGCGTTGCGCGTCAAGCGCAACGCGATCGGTGGACGCGCGTGGAATTGTCCGGGCGGGCGGATTTGCGCGCGTACTCGTCCGGCGCGCTGGACGCGGAGGCGGTGAACGCGTTTGCCGCGCTGGGCGCGCGCGCGGGCGGCAAATTGACGCGCCTCTCCATCCGCAAGAATTTGCCGAATGTGCAAGTGCATTGGCGTTTGCCCGATCCGCACGTCGTCTCCGCGCGCGCGCTGTTCAACGATGTGCGCGAAATGGGCAAGCGCGCATTGAATTTGCCTGCTTGACGAGATGTTCATTTCGGAGTATGATGACGGTGTAACAGGATTCGCCAGTATCGCCCACGTAACCGGATGAGCAACCCGGTGTTTTACAAATAGAATCCGACGCCAATCGAAAAGGAGGTGGTGCGCGACATTCGATCCATCGTTTCGAGAGAACCTAACGCACGAAAAATCCTTTAGGAGTGCATTTTCGGAGGTCAATGATGAACACCCTTTTTGCGCTCGTCATTGGGATCGTCGTTATCTATCTCGGCTATCAGTTCTATGCCAGGCGCGTAGATACACAAATCATCAAAGCCGATCCCAAAAAAGCCACGCCCGCCAAAATGTATATGGATGGCGTAGACTTTTCCCCGACTGATCGCAACGTCCTGTACGGCTACCAATTCAAGTCCATCGCCGCCGCCGGTCCCATCGTCGGCGCGATCACAGCCGCCAATTTGTGGGGCTGGTTACCGGCGCTCATCTGGTTGCTCGCCGGTGTGACCTTAATCGGATGGGTGCAGGACTATGGCGCGATGATGATGGCAGTCCGCAAGGACGGCGATAGTCTCACCGCGATCGCGCACAAACTCATCTCGCCCAGAACGCGCACGATTCTGCTCCTCTTCATCTTCGTCTACATCCTCATGATTCTGGGCGCATTCGGCAATCTCCTCGCCGGCGCCCTGAACGGCAATCCGAGCGTCCCGCTCGGAATCGTCATGCTGGCGGTGGCAGGTATGCTCGCCGGTCAAATGCTCTACAAGTGGAAGATGGACTTGATCGTCACGACGATTGTCGTGGTCGGTCTGACTCTGCTTGCCATTCTGATCGGTCCCGCCATTCAAAGTTCCGTTGCCGATTTAAACAAGGCGGTGAACGGACTGGGCTTGACGATCTACTTTGTGGACGTGGATGGTTTGGTCAAACCCTTCACCACGAGTTATATGTTCTGGCTCCTCTTCGTCGTCGCGTTCTCCTACCTGGGAGCCACGCTGCCGATTTGGCGCTATGCCCAACCCGTGAACTATATCGGTTTCTGGGTGATGGCGTTGACGATCGTCGGCGGTCTGCTGGGGGCGGCGCTTGCCGTGTTTCTCAAGCCGAGTGTCGCGAACTTTGTCGTCCCGGCGTTCAAGGTCTTTGACGCCGGAACGGGCGGCGCGTTGCAACCGCTCTGGCCGATGCTCTTTGTGACGATTGCGTGCGGCGCGATCTCGGGTTGGCACGCGCTCGTTTCCAGTGTCGGTACCGGTCGGCAGTTGGAATATGAAACGGACGCGCTGCCGGTTGGCGCGGGCTCGATGTTCAGTGAAACGCTCCTCGCGCTCCTTGCGCTGATGGCGATTTCGGTCGCGGGCAAGGGCGCAGGCGCGGGCGCGTTTGCCGCGGGCGTCGGGCAGTTCTTGAACGTCTTTGGTTTGGATCCGACGTACGGCACGGCGCTCGGTTTCGCCGCGTTCGTCATCATCGTCATCACCGTGACGCAACTCGCGCTGCGCTTTATGCGCGTCGTCTTTGCCGAAGCGTTTGGCGAGATGTGGCCCGCCGCCAAGAACATCCACATCGGCACGATCGTTTCCGCGATCTTGATGATCATCATCGTGTTGAGCGGCACGTTCACGTATCTGTGGCAAATCTTCGGCGCGGCGAATCAACTGATGGCGTCGCTCGCCTTGATGTTGGTCTGCCTGTGGCTGGTCGAACAAAAGAAAAACCCGTCGTTTGCCTTCTGGCCGATGGTGTTTATGTACGTGACGACCATCGCCGCGAATCTCATCTTGTCGTACAACCTGTGGGTGACGGTGGTCCTCAAGCAGTCGAGCAAACCGGAACTGTGGTTCGCCGTCGTCGGCGCGGTTGCGATGATCCTGATCTCGGTCTTTTTGATCGCGGCGGCGTTGTACATCGGCTGGGATGCGTGGGGCGCGTACAAACGGATGAAGTCCGGCAAAGCCGCCACGGCGCCTGCCGAATAGTTCGTCTCGCTCAGCGAGTCTGTGGGGCATCCTTGCTCACCGGTGAGGATGCCCCTTTGTTTACGCAAATGCAACCTGACATTGCATTCATTCGCAATCGAATTTCGCGCGCGCTTGCCGCCGTGCGCGGCGTGCTGTACGGCGCGGGCGCGCACGAAATCGTCTTGTACGCCGTCCGCCTGCGCTCGGATATGGAGAGTTTGTTCATCCTGATCACGCTCGGCGATCTGATCGGCGTGCCGATTTTGCCGCCGTATTACTCGCTGCGTTTGCTACCCTTCCTCGTGCCGAACATCGCGTCGTGGAAACGGCGCGTCCTGCGCGAACGCGATATCCTCGAAACCGATGGCTTGGATTTGCTGGCGGGATAAAAAATCAGAAACCAGGTTTCTCCCCTTTGGGGAAACCTGGTTTCTGATTTTACGCGGTCCTTCGGCTACGCTCAGGACAGCCGCTGATTGATGCGCGTTTCGACTTGCGCGAAATCGTTCCCCGTCAATTTTTCTTTCCCCGCGATGACGAACGCCGGATATTTTCGCACGCCGTAGCGCAGTGATTTCCACACGCCTTCGAGCGACGCGGCGTCTATGACGCGGAACGTCACGCGCCCGTTATGCTGTTTGACCGTCTTGATGATCCAGTCGGACAGTGTGCGATAGTCTTGCATCATTTCGGGCGGCATCGAAGTCTCCAACGCGTCGTTATGAAATTTTTTCACTCCGCCAGTCTGCGTTTGATCCCAAAAAAGTTCGCAGTGTTGACAGTGAAAATATTGCGTCGGCGCGTAGGCGATGATTTCGATCGTGAGCGGTTGCATCCCCATCCATCCTTTCTTGAAATGTTCTGCACGCGATTTTACGAGCCAAAGGCGTTTCAGTCAATCCCCCAAACAACGGAATGCGAAAAGTTGCGTCGCGTGTCCGTGCGCGGCTCAGCGAAAATATCTCAGGATCGTCGCGTGCAAACGTCCGTTGGTCGCGACGTACTCTTTGGAATGAACTGTCCACGCCGTACCGGTAGGCATCGTCACGCGCCCGCCGGCTTCTTCGACGATGAGCGCGGCGGCGGCAACGTCCCACGGCGAAAGCGAGAGATGCACGTGCGCGTCCATTCGTCCGGCGGCGACGTGGCAAAACGAGAGCGCCGCGCTGCCAAACGTCCGCGCGACCATCACGCGTTGTAGCATCGGCACAAGCACGCGCGCGGAACGCCGGCGCATTTTCAGCGCGCGTCCCCACTCGACGCCAAACACCGCGTCCTCAAGCGAACGCGTCGCGCTGACCTGAATCGGCTTGCCGTTCAGGCGCGCGCCGCGTCCGCGTTCGGCGGAGAAAAGTTCGCGCGTGATCGGATCGTACACCGCGCCGATTTGCACTTGTCCGGCGCGATACAACGCGATCGAAGTGCAAAACGCGTAGAGCGTACGCGCGTAATTCGTCGTGCCATCGAGCGGGTCAACGACCCACAGCGCGAGATCGTCGGACGCGCCCGCTTGCGCCCACAAGCGTTTGTGTTCTTCGAGATCGCCTTCTTCCGAAACAAATTTGTCGTCCGGAAAGCGCGCGAGCACGGTTTCTTTGATCGCGCGATCCGCCGCGTAATCCGCATCGGTGACGATATCGCGTTTGCCTTTGTAGTGAATGTCGCGCGCGTCGTGCAATTTGGCGGCGAGAATTTTGCCCGCCGCGCGCGCGGCGCGCTGGGCGACGAGAAGACGGTGAGACATTGAAGAATTCTGCTTTCTATGTTGGGTTTTGTTCCAAATCGAAATGATCGATCTGAATATTGGCGAGTTTCAAATATTGCATTGCGATTTCATCGCAGTACGCGCCGACGTAGACGACGCGCGTCAGTCCGGCGTTGATGATCATCTTCGCGCAGATGTGGCACGGCTGATGCGTCGAGTAAATCGTGCCGCCTTCGACGGAGACGCCGTGGAGCGCGGCTTGAATGATCGCGTTCTGTTCCGCGTGCAACGTGCGAACGCAATGCCCGTCCACGATTTCGCAGCCCGCGTCGAGACAATGCGGCAAGCCGCGCGGCGCGCCGTTGTAGCCGGTCGTCAAAATGCGCTTGTCCTTGACGATGATCGCGCCGACTTGGGCGCGGTGGCACGTCGAACGCTTTGCCACGTCGAGCGTGATTTCGATGAAATATTCGTCCCAGGTTGGTCGCATAGTGGTCGGTGGGTAGTGGTCAGTGGACAGATTTTCCGAGCACTGTCCACTGACCACTGTTCACTATCCAGTTCCAAACTGCCGATCCCCCGCGTCGCCAAGCCCGGGCACGATGTACGCGTGCTCGTTGAGATGATCGTCCACGGCGGCGAGGTAAATGTCCACATCGGGATGCGCGTCTTGCAAGTGTTTGATCCCTTCCGGCGCGCCGATGAGTCCGACGTACTTGATCTTTTTCGCGCCCCATTTTTTCAGCATCTGCACCGCTTCGACCGCGGTGCCGCCGGTCGCGAGCATCGGATCGAGAATGACGCACACCTGGACGGTCGGCGACACGGGCAATTTGCTATAGTACCGAATCGGCTCGAACGTTTTATGATCGCGGTACAAACCGATGTGCCACACTTCGGCGGTGGGCATCATCTCCCAAAACCCTTCGACCATGCCGAGTCCGGCGCGTAGCACCGGGATCAAGCCGATGCCTTCTTTCAGTTCACAGCCCTTGGTTTCGGTGAGCGGCGTCGTCACGATCTTTTCTTGCAGCGCCAGATCGGCGGTGGATTCGTACGCGAGCAGAATCGAAATCTCGCGGATCAGTTCGCGGAATTTCTTCGGCTTGGTTTTCATCTCGCGCAGCATCGCGAGTTTGTGGAGCAAAAGTGGGTGATTTGAGACGTGGATGTGGGACATATTTCTCCTCAGTGGGTAGTGGACAGTGGTCAGTGGTCAACAATTCTGTTCACTGATCACTGTCCACCGTTCACTTCTTTTCCAACCGCGCGATACTCGCGACCGCATCGCCTTCTTTCAACTTCATCACTTCGGTCTCTTTCGACGTGCGCTTGCTCTTGGGCAAGTTGGCGACGCGCGCGCGCAGAACGTGCCCGCTTGTCGCGATGATCGTCACGTCGTCGTCTTCGTTTGCGACGCGCGCCGCCGCGATCACGCCCGCGCGCGCGGGATCGCGCCCAAGCGTCGAGACGCCTTTCGTGTTGCGCCCTTGCACCGAGTACTCTTTGATCGGCGTGCGTTTGCCGAAACCCTTTTGCGTGACGATGAGCAAAAAGCCGTCGGGCTGGACGACATCCATGGATGCGACCTTGTCGCCTTCGTTCAACTTGATGCCGTAGACACCGCCCGCCGCGCGACCTTGCACCGGCACGTCTTCTTCTTTGCAGCGCATCGCTTGACCTTGCTCGGTGACGAACATCAACTCGCCGTCGCCGTGCGTGAGCCGTGCCCACCCTAGTTCGTCACCTTCGCTCAAATTGATCGCCGCGACGCCAGCCGAGCGAATACCGTCGAATTCCGCGAGCGGTGTCCGTTTCGCGCGACCCAGGTTCGTCGCCATCGTCAGAAATTCCGCTTGCGAAAAATCGGAGACCGCGACCGCTGACGTGACGCGTTCGTTTTGCTCGAACGACAAGAAATTGTTGAGCGGCAAACCTTTCGGCGTGCGTTCGACATCGGGCGCTTGGTGCGCGCGCAGCGGATACGCCTTGCCCTTGTTCGTGAAGATCAGCAGCGTATCGCGCGTGTTCGCGGGGAAAAGATATTGCACCGCGTCTTCTTCGCGCGTCTGCACGCTCTTCGATCCCGTCGCGGTGCGGCGCACCGAAGTGAGCGGCACGCGCGAAATGTATCCGCGCTGCGTGATCGAAACGAGGACGGCTTGTTCTTGCACCAGGTCTTCGGCTTTGAATTCGGTCTGGACTTCCGCGCTGCCGCCTTCGGAAATATGCGTGCGTCGAACATCGCCAAAGCGTTTTTTCAAGTCGGTCAGTTCGTCGGAAATGACGCCGAGAATTTTCTTGGGATGCTTCAACAAATCTTCGAGGTGCTTGATCGTCTTTTTCACTTCGGCAAGTTCGTCCTCGATCTTTTTGCGTTCCAACGCGGCGAGGCGGCGCAGTTGCATATCGAGAATCGCTTGCGCCTGAATCTCGCTCAACTTGAAGCGTTTGATCAAACGCTCTTTCGCGGTCTCGGCATCCGGCGATTGGCGAATCGTCTTGATCACTTCGTCGAGATGATCGAGCGCGATCTTCAGCCCTTCGAGAATATGCGCGCGCGCTTTCGCTTTTTCCAAATCGAACTTGGTGCGCCGCGTGATCACTTCCTGGCGATGTTGCACGTACAGTTGCAACATTCTTTTGAGCGACAGCACTTTTGGCTCGCCGTCCACGAGCGCAAGCATATTGATGCTGAAACCGGTTTGTAGTGGCGTGTATTTGAGCAACTGATTGATCACCGGTTGCGCTTCCGCGCCGCGTTTCAACTCGACGATGATACTCATCCCTTGCCGATCCGATTCGTCACGCAGATCGCCGATGTCTTCGATTTTGCGATCGCGCACGAGATCCGCGATGCGTTCGATCAGCGATGCCTTGTTGACTTGGTACGGCAATTCGGTGATGACGATGCGCGACTTGCCGCCGCCCGCTTCTTCGGTGTGAATCTTGCCGCGCACGATGATGCGCCCGTTGCCCGTCGCGTACGCCTGCTTGATTCCTTCGCCGCCGAGAATGATTCCGGCAGTCGGGAAATCGGGACCTTGGATGAACTTCATCAAATCGTCTACCTCGATGTCGTCCGCCTTGTCCCAGTTCGCAATCAGGTAATTGATCGCGTCGATCAGTTCGATCATGTTGTGCGGCGGAATACTCGTTGCCATACCGACCGCGATGCCAGCGGTGCCGTTCAACAAAAGGTTCGGGACTTTGGCGGGGAGGACGCGCGGCTCTTTCATCGTGCCGTCGAAATTTTCGCCGAAATTCACCGTGTCGCGATCGATGTCGAGCAGCAACTCTTCCGCGATTTCGGTGAGGCGCGCTTCGGTGTACCGCATCGCCGCGGCGGGATCGTCGTCAATCGAATTGTGAACGAAGATTCCCGCATCGAGCGCGAAATTGTGGGTATCGTCCACCGTCAGATCGTAAACGTCGGCGCGACCCGCTGGTTCGACCGAAACAACGCGATGATTCAAACGATCAGTGTGATTCTGCGCCTCCTTGATCGCCGAATCAATTTTGCCTTCAAAGAAGCGCGTCAAGCCATTTTCAAAGCCGATAATCGTGTTGATGCCCGTAGCGCGACGCTCGCGTTCATAGCCAGCGAGAGTCAGCGCGCCATCGTGTTCGAGCGCGCGCTTGGCGATGGAGAGAAAACGCGAGCGCGCGGCTTTTTGCCCGTTGGCAGCAAAGCGCCCTTCAAATTTGGCGCGATACGCTGGATCTTGCCAACGCGCCGCGCTCAGTTTTGCCATCTTTGCGCGATACTTGGCGTTTGCCCATTGCGCTTTTGAAGACGCGCTTTTCTCGGCGCGATATTCTGCTGTCCATTGTTGCCGCGCTTTGGCGGAGATACGCGCGCGATGTTCTGGATTCGCCCATAACCGATTCGAAAGTTCGCGCATCATTTCACGGCGCAATGCCCGATATTCAGGGTCTTGCCACATTCGTTGCAGCGCTTCGCGCTGCGCCTGAACGATGCCCGCTTTCTGCTCGGGCGCGCCAACGCGCAGAACGTTGGTCTCCATCGCGCGGCGCAGGATCTTTTCGCGGAAGGATGAATCGTTCCATAGTTCGCGCACCGCCGCGAGTCGGCGCGCGCGATATTCGGGATCGCGCCAGAGTTGCCGATTGCGTTTCCCAATCGCGGCAATCGTCTTTTCCCGAAAGTCGGGATTGTTCCATTGTTCAGCCAGCATCGCGCTCATCTGCTGGCGAAAGTCAGGATCGCTCCACATCTGATCGAGCAAGCCGATATGCAGACGGCGATGCTCTGCCCAGTGCATTCGCACGATGTTACGCGGATCGTTGTTGAGTTTGTCGAGATCGCGATGATGCCGCACCCGTCCCGCGCTGCGCGGATAGACCGCGCGCGCGACGTTATACGCGTCGGCAAGATGATGCGCGAACTCCCAGCCATCTGTCGCCGGTTGATAGATTTCCTCGTAACCGCGCAGATTCGGATCAGTGCCTGTATTCAAACGCGAATAAAACGGCATTAGCGCATCATTCGGTTTGAGGTTCTGCGCTTCGCAATATGTTCCATCACGTCGCATAAAACGATGATCGGGCGTACAAACGATTTCCGCGCCGTTATCCAGATTCACTTTTACGACAGGCGCATCTTTCTTGGTCAGACGCGGCGCGCGCACGGGTGCCATCTCAACGCGTCCTGCTTTGATGGTGTAGATGAAATACTGTTCGCCGCGCGCGTCTGCCGCGACAAGTTCCTCGAACGACTTGGACGATCCATCCGCCAGGCGCACACGCGTCGATCCAACAAAGCACCCAAAATTTCCTTGCCCGTCAATCAGCGGATAGCGCATCGTAAAATCTTGCGCCAAGCGGACGAGCGCGTCGTACACCGCTTGATCGCCGTGCGGGTGATAGCGCCCCAGCACATCGCCGACGATGCGCGCGCATTTTTTGTACGGCGTGTTGTGGCGCAAGCCCATCTCGCCCATTGCGTAGAGGATGCGGCGCTGGACGGGCTTCAACCCGTCGCGCACGTCGGGGAGCGCGCGCGCGGTGATGACGGACATCGCGTAATCGAGGTACGCGTTCCGCATCTCGACGGCGATTTCAATGGGTTTGACGGTACCGATGGTGGGTTGTTCTTTTTCTGCCAAGAGTCATCCTCCGCGAATTCCTTTCTTGATTTCCTGTTGTGCCTGCCGCACCAAATCTTCATCAATCCAAATGTCGTCATCCCGCAAAATGGATTGCAGTAGAAAATCGCAATCGTCGCTGGATAGCAATTTCTTGCGAAACGCTTCCGCGATCACGCCTATCGTGCCTTTCACTTTCAAGCCAAGGCGCTTTGCAGTCCGTCGCGCGTAGAGATCGTCTATCAAAACCCAGTCCGCGCGTTCGCGCAAAGCTAGAGCCAGAGCTTGTTGGTCGGCGTGGGAGAGCGCGCCCAGTCGCACAGATTCGGGGAGTTCGCGATCTACCAACATCACAACCGCGATTTGCTGATGCGCGATGGCAAGCTCAGTTTGTTTTGCGTCAGGCGCGCCCAGCTCGTTACCGCGATTCACTACTTCGACGTAAACCGCGCGGGGAATCAGGATTTGTCCGTAGAGGCGAAAGGGCAAATCAATGCTGCCCAACTTGCCCAACGCGATCAGCGGTCCTGCGTCACTGACAACTTTCACGCGCTCAACTCCTCGCACAACATTTCTTCGTCCCAGCGCGGGCGAACCGCGTACGCGCGCGCGTGTCGAACCAGTTCGCGCTCGGAGACGCCTGCAATTTCAGCAGCACGCCCAAAGGAGACGATACCGCGTTTGTAAAGCGTAAGCGCCTCTTGAAGTTTTAGTTGTGAAAACCCAAGCATAACGAGCTCTTTTACCCGCGCCTGGTCTATGTGCAATGTGCCTGCAAGCTCTTCAGGTATTTCCAGAGTGACACGTTCCATTGTTCACACTCCTTTCATTTCACCGCGCCTATTATATCCCAAACCGAACAAAATTACTACTTGCAAAACGCGCCAACAATATCGCTCTTTCGTTTTCAAACGATTGCGAGTATAATCAGGTTAGTGTCCCAAGCATCTCACGCGAAAGGAACTGTTATGCCTGTCAACCATTCCGATCAACCCGATGTAGTTGCCGCCGCGGCGCAAATCACTAACGTCACGCTCGTGCCTACCACGCTCAACTCCGGCGATGTGCTGAACGTCAGCGTCACCGTCTTCAACGGTACAACCGAAACACTCGCCACGCAAGGACCTGACCCAGGTTTCGTTTATGACGAGGGCGACACATTTCGCTCACGCGGTTTCACCGAAACGCGCGACGCGTTTCGCGCCGGCATTGACTTTGACGGACGTGATGGGATCGATCACCCGTACCGCTGGGGACTTGGCGCGCCGCTCGCGCCCGGCGAGACGCGCACGATCACCGGCGCGATTCGCTTGAAGACCGCGCGCGCGATCCGGTACTGGGTGGGACTCGTGCGCGAGCAAATCGCGTGGTTGCAGGATCAGCAAGGCGCGCAGACGATCACGGTCAATCCGGTCGGCGCGGTGACGATCACGAACGCGACGCTCGCGCCGACGACGCTGAACACCGGCGGCTTGCTGAGCGTCAGCATCACCGTTCGCAACGATTCGACCGAGACGCTCCAGACGCAGGGACCCAACCCAGGTTTCATCTACGACGAAGGCGATACATTTCGCTCGCGCGGTTTCACCGAAACGCACGGTTCGTTCCGCGTCGGAATTGATTTTGATGGACGAACCGGCGTTGACCATCCGTTTCGGTGGGGACTCGGCGCGCCACTTGTGCCCGGCGAAAGCGCGACGATCACTGGCGCGATTCGTCTGCGAACGACACGCGCCGTAAAATACTGGGCGGGACTCGTGCGCGAACAGATCGCGTGGTTGCAGGATCGCCAAGGCGAGCAGACGATTGCGGTCACGCCGGGACTCATCACGATCACGAGCGCGACGCTTGCGCCGACTGCGATCAGTGCGGGCAATGTGTTGAACGTCAGCATCACGGTTCGCAACGATTCCGGCGAAACGCTTCCAACGCAAGGACCCGAGCCCGGGTTCGTCTACGACGAACGCGACACGTTTCGCTCGCGCGGTTTCACCGAAACGCTGGATTCGTTTCGCGTCGGCATTGATTTTGACGGACGAACCGGCGTGGATCACCCGTACCGCTGGGGACTCGGCGCGCCACTTGCGCCCGGCGAAACGCGCACGATCACTGGCGTGATTCGTTTGCAAACCGCGCGCGCGATCGATTATTGGTGCGGCTTGGTGCGCGAACAAGTCTTGTGGTTGCACGATCAGCAAGGCGCGCAAGCGATCACGGTTGTGCCTGCGCCAAGTTTAAGGTTCGCCGCGATCCCAGCGACAATCGAAGTTGGCGCGTCAACAACGTTGCAATGGAACGTCACTGACGCGCGCGAGATTTTACTTGACGGCGAAGTGGTGCCGCCCATCGGCTCGCGCGTCGTCGCGCCAACGCAGACGACGACGTACACGATGCGCGCCGTTTTTCTCGACGACACCGCGCGCGATCTCACCGCGACCGTGACTGTCGTTCCGAAAAAAGTCGCGACGCTCACTGTCACGCCAACCACGATTACGTCCGGCACTCCGGCAACGCTCGAATGGAAAACAGAAAACGCGACGCAAGTGACCTTGGATGGCGAAAGCGTTCCGCTCTCCGGCACACGCGTCGTCACGCCAACGCAAACGACGACGTACAATTTGCGCGTCGTTTTCTCCGACGGCGTCACGAAAGATTTGAGCGCGACGCTGACCATCGAGGAGTACGGACTTGCGGCAATGTTGCAATTCGAGCGAATGCCGTATCTGCGAAAAAATATTCTCGCGGGCGGGCAATCGAGTTACGACCGCACCGGCGGCAATCGCGATTTCAGCAACTATCTTGCCACCGACGCAAACGGCGATGTCGTCCTGTGCGATCTCAAGGGCCCCGGCACGATTTATCGCGTGTGGGTCACCGGTTTCAATCGCGACGCGGCGCGCATCAAGTTTTATTTCGATGGCGAGACGACGCCGCGCGTGGATATGTTGATGAACACGCTCTTCGCCGGAGAGACCGCGCCATTTCTTTCGCCGCTGGTGGACGATGATGGCGTATCGAGCGGCGGGTACTATTGTTACCTCCCAATGTCGTTCCAGCGCGGCGTCAAGATTACCGCGAACGGAACGCGCGGCACGAATTTTTACTATAACGTCAACTATCATCTCTACACGCCGGACACAATCGTTCGTACGTGGACTGGCGCAGAGGATAGTTCTGCCGTGCGCGCGTTGTGGGGACGGGTTACACAAGACCCAAAGAGCGACACAGGGAACACGACCGCGACCGGAACGATCAATCTCGGTGTTGGCGCGACGCAAACGATGTTTGAACTTACCGGACCGCGTTCGATCTCGGCGATCAAACTACGCGTGCCCGGCGTCGTCGCGACACCATCGTCGGCGGTGTGGGACATTTTGAACGGGACGTGGATTCGGATCTACTGGGATCGCGAATCGAATCCAAGCGTCTCCGCGCCGCTCGGATCATTTTTTGGCGTCGGTCAATTCGGAACGTATCGCGCCAAATCGCTTGCGGCTGGGCTTGACGATTCGAACGCGCTGTACATTTATTTTCCGATGCCGTTTGAAAAGCACGCGCGGATCGAATTGTTCAACTCGCGCGGCGTCGCGCTCAACGGCATCACGTACGAAATCAAGCACAAAGCGTTTACCGATTCGTTCGCGCGCGTCGGATATTTCAAGACCCAGTTCAACAACCAGGTTCACATCGGCGGCGACGGCACCGACGTGACGCTGCTTGACGTGGAAGGCGCGGGGCATTTCGTCGGCGTCGTGCTGTCGATCATCGGCAAAGCGAATCGGATGTATCTGGAAGGAGACGAGCGGATTTACATTGACGACAATCGTTCGCCTGCGTTGCACGGCACTGGCACCGAAGATTTTTTCAACGGTGGCTGGTATTATCGCGGCGGGCCGTTTTCGTTGCCGGTGCACGGACTCGCCGCGAATGTTCACGACGCGAGTTTTGATCGCACCGCGCAGTATCGTTTGTTTTTGGCGGACGCGATTCCGTTCAACAAACATCTCACCGTCGGGATCGAGCACGGACAGGTGAACGACGTTTCGGAACAGGCGTGGGCGCTGGCGTACTATTATCACCAACCGACGCCGCGCGCGATCTTGAGCGACACACTCGATGTTGGAAACGCCGCGAGCGAGGCGAGTCACGCGTACGTCATCGCGAATCAAACCTGGAGCGGCGAACGTTCGTACTCGTACGAAGGCGCGTATGAAAACGTGAGCATCGGCGATACGGGGCGCGCGCATCGCGGTCACAGCGAATTCGCGATGACGATTCAACCGGCGAATGTCGGTGTCATTTTGCGGCGACGCTTGGATTACGGGATCGGCAATCAAAACGCGGATGTCTACGCGGACGGCGCGCGCGTCGGATCGTGGTATCGCGCGGGGAGCAATTCCGCGCGCTGGCGCGACGACGATTTTCTGATTCCCGTGTCGTTCACGCAAGGCAAAAGCAAAATCACGATCCGCGTCGTCTTTGTCTCGTCCGACGGCGACTGGAACGAGTTTACGTACTGGGCGTACAGTTTGGTAATGCCGAAATAGCCACAGGGATCAGAGGACACAGGGAAATGTCATTCTGAGCGAAGCGAAGAATCTCTCTGTGTTCCCTGTGTCCTCTGCGGCAGAAAAACAATGAAACGCTTTGAAGAAATTCCGCACACCGCCGATTGGTCGTTCCGCGCGTTTGGACGCGACGCGCGCGAGTTGTTTGAGAACGCCGCGCACGCGCTCTTCGCGCTGGAAGGCGCGCGAGCACGCGATGACGCGAACGAAATTACGCGCGATATCCGCGTGACTGCGCTCGATTACGAATCGCTGCTCGTCACCTGGCTGACCGAATTGTTGTGGCTGCAGGAATCGCACCGCGAGATGTACCGGCGCTTTAATATCACGACACTTGCGCCAACTGAATTGCGCGCGCAAGTTTTCGGCGCGCCGTTCATCGAACTGGGTAAGATCATCAAGGCGGTGACGTATCACAACTTGGCGATCACGCAAACGGCGCAGGGCTGGGAAGCAGTTGTCGTTGTTGACGTGTGAGGAAAGTCGACAGTAGACAGTCGCCAGTAGACAGACATCTGACTGCTGATCGCTGACGGCTGACCGCTACGGGGGAAGCAATGATCACAAAACAAAACCTGGAACGCATCAGCGATACCCTCTGGCAAGTGCCGCAGGATTTTCGCGGCGATATGCGCGCGCCGGCGCGATTATACGCGAGCGAAGAACTTTTGGACGACGCGCTCCGAGATGAATCGGTGACGCAGTTGGTCAACACGGCGACGCTGCCTGGTATCGTCAAGTACGCGATCGCGATGCCCGACATTCATCAGGGCTACGGTTTTCCGATTGGCGGCGTCGTCGCAACGCGCGCGCCCGATGGCGTGATCTCGCCGGGCGGAGTTGGCTACGACATCAATTGCGGCGTCCGTTTGCTCGCGTCGCGTATTTCTGCGGAAGAAATCGCGCCGCACATCAAAGACCTGGCAACCGCGCTGTACAAAAATTGTCCGAGCGGCGTCGGCTCAGAAGGGAGCGTCCCGCTCAACGCGAAACAACTCGATGACGTGTTGGAGCAAGGTTCGGAGTGGGCGCGTCAAAACGGCTACGCGCGTCGCGACGATTTAGATCGCACGGAGGAATTTGGGCGGATGCCGGGCGCGGACGCGGGCGCGGTCTCCAAGCGCGCGAAAGATCGCGGACGCGATCAACTTGGCACGCTCGGCGCGGGGAATCATTTCATCGAAGTGGATCGCGTTGTGGAAGTGTACGACGCGCAGATCGCGGATCGACTGGGATTATTCCCGGAGCAAATCGTCGCGCAAATTCATTGCGGCTCGCGCGGGTTGGGGCATCAAGTCTGTACTGATTACGTGAACGATTTTCAGCGCGCGGTGCGAGAATACGAGATCGAATTACCGGATCGCGAACTGGTTTGCGCGCCGCTCGATTCACCGGAAGGGCAAGCGTATTTCAAGGCGATGGCGGCGTCCGCGAATTTCGCGTTTACGAATCGCCAAGTGCTCGCGCATCATATTCGTCGGTCATTTGAAGAGGTGCTCGCGGGCGTCGTCAAGGATTTCGATCTGTTCCAGATTTACGACATCGCGCACAATATGGCGAAAGTGGAAGAGCACGATGTTGAAGGCAAACGCGTCAAGGTGTGCGTGCATCGCAAAGGCGCGACGCGCGCGTTCGGACCCGGCGCGGCGGTTCTGCCGGACGATTTGCGCGCGATCGGCCAGCCGGTGCTGATCCCAGGTTCGATGGGCACGGCGTCGTACGTTTTGATCGGCACAGAAAAAGCGATGCGCGAAACATTCGGCTCGACTTGTCACGGCGCGGGGCGCGTGATGAGCCGCGCCAAAGCGAAGAAGGAAGTGCGCGGGGAAAAACTGCGCGAGGAACTTGCCGCGCGCGGTATCGTCATCCGCGCCGGATCGATGCCGGGACTCGCGGAAGAAGTGCCGCAGGCGTACAAAGACGTGTCGCGCGTCGTCGAGGTGGTGCAGCGCGCGGGCATCGCGCGGATGATCGCGCGCGTGGAACCATTGGCGGTAATCAAAGGATGAAGGCGGAAGGCTTGCCCTGAGCCAAGTCGAAGGGAGGAAGGATGAAATACTTTTGCCTTCATACGGATGTCGTATACATGAACAAGCGAAAGGAGAAAACGAACATGTCCACAAGAAAAGTTTTATCACAGATCGTTGGTTTTGTTCTGGTCGTTTGGTTATCGGTTGGATGCGCAAGCGCGCAGAGCGCGCCGACGTCCATTCCTGCGCCGATCACTGTGGCTACTTCGCCCGCCAAATCCGGCACGATCGCAGGGCGCGTACATTTGAGCGCGCCGCCGACGCCGCGTATGGTCGTGTATGCGGTAGACCCAACTACTGGTGTGTGGGCTTTCACAAAAACAGATGCCACAAGCGGCGAAGCGCCCTTCAGTCTCGCGGTGCCGCCGGGGTCGTATCTGGTTTTCGGCGCGATTGAGAATGGGAGCTCTGTGGGCGTGGGCTATTCCAAAGATGGCTGGGCGCTGTCCACAGTTGCCGTTGCTTCCGGTCAAACGGTATCGGATATTTTTGTCCGCCCGCCCAGCCAGTCCGAGTGCGGCTCTACGTTTGGATTTCCTGCTTCGCCGGATGGTCGCTATGCCGCAGTTGCGGGACCCAAGCCGGATTGCGTCGCCGCCGTCCAAACGCGCGCGGCTGTTTCCACTCAGCCGCAAACCAAGCCGCAAGCCACGCGCATCCAATTTCAGCCGAATGCAACCACTTGGCAATCCACCAATCAACTCGCGCCGAACACTTCGATCCGCTTTGCGCTCACCGCGCTCAAAGGGCAAGTGATGACCGTCGAGTTGACGACCAAGCCCGATCCCGGCGCGGGTCCTTCCGCTTCGTTGAATATCTCAGCAGCAGACGGTCACGTATATACTCCTGAGCTGACGACGAAATACAAAGGCATTCTGACTGCGACCCAGGATTATTTCATCGAGGTGCGGTCGCTGTCCAAGACAAGCGTCACGTACACGCTCCTCGTCGCGATCCCCGCGCTGAGTTCGACGCCGTACGTGCCGGTCACTCCGACAGTGTGTCAGACACTTTCGGAACTGGCAACCCAAGCCATCGCCGCGAAATTTGCGATGGAAGCGAGCGCGCCTTTCACCGATCCGATCACGGGCGAGATAGGCAAGGCGTGCGTCTTGACCGCGAAGGGAACCGGACGCGATTTTGCCGATCACGTCACGGTCCGCAGCAAGTTGGTCAAGGGCTTGCTGGGTTTCACCGAGCATCTGGCGTATCAAGCGGACGGACCGACCGGAACGGCGACTGCCGTGACGCGCGACTTGGGCTTGGTGTTGATCAGCGTGCAATGGACGCCCGATCCGAAAGTCAAATGTCCCACGGACAAGCCGATCTCGGCGTGCGATCTCAAACCGGAGCAAAAATTGTACACGATCAAAATTCAAGCGACGATGAAGTAAATGGCTTTCCCAATCCTCGCCACCAAACTGTATATTCCTTCGCCGCGCTCCAAGGTCGTCCTTCGTCCCCGCCTGATCGCGCGGCTGAATGAGGGTCTGCGCCACAAAGTGATCCTCGTTTCTGCCCCAGCGGGTTTCGGCAAGACCACACTGGTCAGCGAATGGGTCAATCAAAAGATGAAGGATGAAAGCGGAAAGATGAAAGAAGAAGAAAATCTTCATCCTTCATCTTTCATTCTTCATCCTTCCAAAGTTGCTTGGCTGTCATTGGATAAAGGGGACGGCGATCCCGCGAGCTTGCTGACGTATCTCATCGCCGCACTGCAAACGCTTGCGCCCAATCTTGGTCAAGGAGTGCTGAGCGCGCTCCAAGCCGCTCCGCCGCCACCCACCGAATCGCTCCTGACGACTCTGCTCAATGAGATCGCCGCGCTCGCGTTTGATTTCATCCTTGTCCTCGATGATTATCAATGCGTGGATGCCAAAGCCGTTGACGATGCTCTCGCTTTCTTGATCGAGCACCTGCCGCCGCAAATGCATCTCGTCATCGCGACGCGCGAGGATCCACATTTGCCATTGGCGCAATTACGCGCGCGGGATCAACTGACCGAACTGCGCGCTTTCGATTTGCGTTTTACGCCCTCCGAAGCCGCCGAGTTTCTTAATCAGGTGATGGGCTTGAACCTCTCAGCGGAAGACATCGCCGCGCTGGAAACTCGCACCGAGGGCTGGATCGCCGGTCTGCAACTCGCGGCGATTTCAATGCAGGGACACAAAGACGCCGCTGGTTTCATTCAATCCTTCACTGGCAGCCATCGCTTCGTAATGGATTATTTGGTCGAACAAGTCCTGCAACAGCAGCCCGAAACCATTCAGACTTTTTTGTTGCACACTTCTATTCTCAATCGTATGTGTGGACCTCTTTGTGATGCGGTTCTTGGTAAAGATGAAAGCGGAACGCTTCGCGTGAAAGATGAAAAGAATAGTTCATCCTTCACGCGAAGCGTTCATCCTTCATCCTTTATCCTTGAATCTCTCGAACGCGCCAACTTGTTCATCGTTCCTCTGGACAACGAGCGGCGCTGGTACCGCTATCATCACCTCTTTGCCGAGTTGTTGCGGCAGCGGCTGAGCCAGAGTGCGTGCGATGTAGCGGAATTGCACACACGCGCCAGCGAATGGTACGAAGACAATGATCTGGAAAGCGAGGCGTTTCATCACGCGACTGCCGCCAATGATGTCGCGCGCGCCGAGCGGTTGATCGAAGGGAAGGGAATGCCGCTGCATTTTCGCGGTGTGGTGGCGCCCGTGCTGACTTGGCTCAACGCACAGCCCAAGCACGTGCTGGATGCTTATCCTTCGTTGTGGACATCGTATGCTTCAGTGCTGTTGGTCTCTGGTCAAGGCGCCACGGTCGAACAAAAACTCCAAGCCGCCGAAGCCGTATTGCAGAACGCTGAGCCAAACGACAAAACGCGAGACCTTCTCGGACGCGTCGCGGCGATCCGCGCCACGATCGCGATCAATCATTATCAGGTCGAAACGGTCATTGCCCAGTCGCGTCGCGCGCTCGAATATCTGCATCCCAACAATTTGGCTTTTCGCACGTTCACCATTTGGAAACTGGGGTACGCGTACCATCTCCAGGGCGATCGCGCCGCCGCGCGGCAGGCGTACACCGAAGCCATCGCCATCAGCCAGACCACGAAGAATACCATTACCACTATCGCGGCGACCATCGGACTGGCTCTCATTCAGGAAACCGAAAATCAACTGGATGTAGCGGCGGAGACTTATCGGCGCGCCTTGCAACTGTTGGACGATCAACCACTGCCGATCGCCTTCGGCGCGCATCTGGGGCTGGCGCGCATCGCGTACGAATGGAACGATCTACCAACCGCCGAGCATCATTATCAACAGGGCGTCCAATTTGCGCGTCTTGCAGAAGACACCGACCGATCCATCATCGGTGAAATATTTCTCGCGCGATTGAAACTCGCCCAAGGCGATGTAAACGGCGCGGCAACAATATTAGCGCAGACGGAACAAAAGGCGCGGCAAAACAATTTTTCCCCTCGCTTGCCGGAGATTGCCGCCGTCCAGTTGCAGGTTCGGTTGAAGCAAGCGAACCTGCCCGCCGCCGCCGAACTTACTCGACAGTTCGATCTTCCACTGAGTCGAGCGCGCGTGTTGATCGCTCAGAACGATCCCTCCGCCGCGTTGGCAGTGTTGGAGTCGTATCGTAAACAGGTGGAAGCCAAAAAGTGGCAGGATGAACAACTCAAGGCGATGGTTCTGCAAGCAGTTGCTCACTATGCCAATGGCGAAAAAGCCAAGTCGGCGCAAGTGTTGGGCGATGCGTTGACGCTGGGTGAACCAGGCGGTTTGATCCGTCTCTTCGTGGACGAAGGCGAACCGATGCGATTGTTGATTTCTGATTTTCGATTTTCGATTTTGAAAACCGCGCCGCATCTGAGCACATACTTGGATCGATTGCTTGCCGCATTCGGGACGCCAAACGATCTCCATCCTTCATCCTTCATCCTTCATCCTTTGGTTGAGCCATTGAGCCAACGCGAGTTAGAAGTACTTCGACTCATCGCCCAAGGACTTTCGAATCGCGAGATTGGGGAGCGGCTTTTCCTCGCTCTGAGTACGGTCAAAGGACACAGCCGCATCATCTTCGACAAACTGCAAGTCCACAATCGCACGGAAGCTGCCGCGCGCGCGCGTGAGTTGGGATTGCTCCAATAAGACCCGAAGGGTTTCAAAGAACCCTTCGGGTCTTTGTTCAATTACCCCGCTTTTGAATTTTTCCTCTCTCTCCTCCGCAACAATACCTCCAAACAATACTTTGGTATCTAGCCAGCCATACCCTATTTCGAGTATACTTCCTGTGTAACAAATAGCACAGCCATTCGTATTTCTTTGAGAGAGGTCAAGATGAAAAAAGTTTGCATCGTCGGCGCATCCGGAAAACTGGGACAGTACATGGTGCAACACGCGCTTGACCGGAGCTACGAGGTCGTCGGCGTCTGTCGAGAACGCAGCGCAGCAAAACTCGACGCGTTCAAGGGGCGCATCACGATCATTCCCGGCGCGACGAATGATCGCACGGTGATCAAGCAAGCAGTTGCCGGGTGTGACGGAGTGCTCACTGTGCTGGTGCCTTGGGGTAATCAGCATTACTCGACCGGAACCGCGCAAGCCGTACTCGATCACGCGCAATCCGGCGCGCGCCTCGTTTTTTCTTGCGGCTGGCACATCACGCGTGACGGCAAAGATGTGTATCCGCCGTCGTTGAAAAGAGAGGAGAAGATTGCGCGCTGGATCACGCGAATTGTTCCCTTCATTGACCTTGACGATCAGGTGGAAGCGTGTCGGCGGATTTTTGCGAGCGATACGCGATGGACAGTCGTGCGCGGCAGCGATCTTGAAGAAGGCGCGAGTCAGGGCTTGCCGGTGTGGAGTCGGCACATCGGTGATCCCATTCTGGCGAGCAACATGACGCGCCGCGTGGACTATGCGCTGTTCATGGTCACCGCGCTGGAGAATGACGAACTCATTCACGAAGCACCGGCGATTGTCGGTTGCCAAACTCCATCGGCGCGCGCGAGCCACGCGAGGGGCTAGAACGCGCAATGTCAAACGAACCCACCGCAAAATCTGATCCTGATCAATCCCAGGTCTATCAAATCAGGATCGCAGGACACCTGGGCGCTCAATGGACAGACTGGTTTGATGGCATGACCATCACGCTGGAAGATAACGGCGATACGCTTTTAACCGGCAAGGTAGTTGATCAAGCCGCGTTGTATGGATTGCTGAAAAAAGTGCGCGATCTGGGAATGTCGTTGGTCGCGGTCAGTCCTGTTGAACACGGTCAGGCGGATCAGTCAGACCTGAAGTAGCCAATTGTGGCAATCCATTTTTCAACAAACCCAAATGAGGCAAACAAAATGAAAGCAATCGTCTACGAAAAATACGGACCACCTGATGTGCTTCAGATCAAGGCAGTGGAAAAACCTGCGCCCAAGGACGATCAAGTGCTGATCAAGGTTCACGCGGCGTCCGTCAACGCCTATGACTGGCATTTCCTGAGCGCGGATATTTTCTTGATTCGCCTGAACGCGGGGCTGCACAAACCCAGGAACACGCGACTCGGCGCCGATATGGCTGGTCGCATTGAAGCGGTTGGCAAAAACGTCAAACAGTTTGAACCCGGTGATGAGGTGTTCGGGGACATTGGCGCATGGGGGAATGGCAGTTTTGCCGAGTATGTATGCGTTCCTGAAATTGCATTCGCGCTGAAACCGGCTAATCTATCGTTTGAGCAAGCGGCGGCAGTGCCGATGGCGGCTCTCACCGCTTTGCAGGGTTTGCGTGATCAAGGTAAAATTCAGCCCGGGCAAGAGGTTTTGATTCAAGGCGCGTCGGGCGGCGTCGGAACATTCGCCGTGCAGATCGCCAAATCGTTCGGCGCGCAAGTCACCGCCGTGTGCAGCGCCAGAAATTTGGATCAGGCGCGTGCGCTGGGAGCCGATCACGTCATTGATTACACCAAAGAAGATTTTACCCAAAGCGGACAGCGCTATGACCTGATTTTCGCCGCGAACGGATACCACCCAATTTTCGACTACAAGCGCGCGTTGAGTTCCAAGGGCATCTACGTTATGGCTGGAGGAACAGCGACGCAGATGTTCCAAGCGATGATCCTGGGATCTTGGATGTCAGAACGCGACGGCAAAAAAATGGGAGGCGTAGTCGGCAAAAGCAACCAGGAGGATTTGATTTTTCTGAAAGGGCTAATCGAAGCCGGCAAGGTAAAACCGGTCATCGATCGATGCTACTCATTTGGCGAGACGGCTGATGCATTGCGCTATCTTGGCGCCGGACACGCGCGCGGAAAAATCGTCATCGCGGTGGAGCGCTGACAAGACTCGATCAAGTATCGCATCACGATTTGAAATTCAAAAATATCAGGAGATAAAACGATGATCACTCAAGCGAAGAAAATCTCGGCGTTGGGAACGGTTCGCACATTTCTGAAAGAGGGAACCTGATCGCAAACGATTATGGGGGTCGTTGACCGCTCATTCAATCACCCATTGGAACTCGAAGAGCGCGCCGCGATGCAATTGGCGGGCGGAGTTATGGGGAGTGGCTATCAATGCGGAATGTTGTGGGGCGGCGCGCTTGCCGCCGGCGCGCAAGCGTATCGGCTCTATGGCGCGGGCGCGCGCGCCGAAACCGAAGCATTGATCGCATCGCAGAAACTGATCGAAGCGTTTCACGCGCGCGCCAAAGATATCAATTGCGCCGAAATCGCCGAGATGGAATGGAAGAAACCATCGAAAGGGCAGGTGCTCAAGTTTTTTGCCAAAGGCGGACCGATTGGTTGTTTTCGTTTAGCGGCGGATTACGCGCAGATTGCTTTCGATACGCTCAACCACGCGCTTGATGAAAAACAGATCGATGCGCCAACTCTTCCAGTCAGTTGCACGGCACTGCTGGCGCAAAAGACGGGCGTCTCGGAAATGTACGTGACGATGGCGGCAGGATTGGCGGGCGGCATCGGTCTGAGCGGCGGTGCGTGCGGAGTGTTGGGCGCGGCGATTTGGCTCAAGGCAATCAACACGCTCAAGCAGGGCGACAAACTGAGTTTCGATCTCACGGCGCCTTCAGCCGAGTTGGAGAAATTCCTGGCAAGCACCGATTATGAATTTGAGTGCGCCAAAATCGTTGGACGCAAGTTTGAGAATGTCGCCGACCACGCGCGGTATGTGCGCGAGGGCGGCTGCGCGAAAATCATTGAGGCGCTAGCCGCGAAGTAGAATCCTCAGACCACGCAAACACAAACCCGACCAGTCCCCCAGTCCGGTCGGGTTTTCTTCATCCTTCATCCTTCATCCTTCATCCTTCCGCCTTCATCCTTCTGACTCTCCTGCTGTCTTCACCGCATCAGCTCCAACCTGAGCCGCATCTTGACATCGTTATCCGCGTACAACGCGGCGTGATGCTGACGAACCGGATGAATCTCCGCATTCGGCAGACGCGCGCTCACCTCCGGCACCGTGTCGTCACCTTGGTTTTCCATCTTCAGACGAATGCGTTCCCAAAATCCATCCGGCGACGGATTTTCCAAAGTCGCGCCCGTGATCGTCGGCATCCCGTAACCGAAAATGCAAATCGTCGAAGTCTTGCTGCGCGCGCTCAACTCTTGGTAGAACGCCAGCGCGTTGCGCAACAACAAGCGATATTGTCCGGGGCACCAACTTTCATCGCGATAAAGATCGATCGGCTTGCCGTCCGAACTGGAAATCGCCGGATACGTTGGCAAGAGCATATAAACCGATGGCGTGCTGGCAAGCGCGCGCTGAAACGGCTCGGCGATGCCGGACAGCGGTGATTGTTTGCCGAACGCGCTAAAGATTTGCAACGCTTTGGGCATTCCGCGATGTGTCCCGCCGATCAAAATCATCCGGCTGACGATGGATTGCCCGCCTAGTTTTTCGACGTAATAGCGCGCGATCAGACAACCGACGCTGTGCGCGATCAGCGTGATCGGCGCGCGCGCATCCGCCGATTGATCGCGCCAGCGTTCGATCTGCTCGCCAAGTTTTTGTGCCGCCACGTAAAGATCGAGTCGCCAATCCCAGGGAAATTCCAACAAATCCTTGTTCCGTTCATAACCCAGGTCTTCGCACAGAAAATCACCCAGCGCCGAATACCGTTCGATTTTGAGCAGTCGCGGAATGACGACGATTTGAGAAACCAGATGCCGCGCCTCGACCGGTTCTTTGGACGGAAACTGGTACAACTCGGGCTGAGTGAACATCGCTTTGACGTTGGGCCAGATGCGTTCATTGTGCAGCCACAACTCCGAGCCCATAAATCCGGGAATGAACACGACGGGGCGCCGCGCGCCGCGCGCTAACGCGAACGATTGATTGAACTGCACGGTCAGATCGGTATTTGCCAAAGGCGCGTTGAAGACGAACGTCGCCTCGCCGATTTTGAACGAATCGCCGGGGCGCAAGGTATGCCGTTCGATCCGTTGCTCGTTCAGCCAGGTGCCGTTGTGACTGTTGAGATCGATCAGGACGAATGTCGCGCCCTCGCGAATGATCCGCGCGTGCTGGCGCGACACGCTCGAGTCTTGCAAGAAAACCTGGCAGGTGTTTTGACGACCAATCGTCGTCGCTTCTGCCGTCAGCAAAACCTCCCACGTGCGCCAACGCGTGTGCACGACCAGGCGCGGTTGCGAGAGATCGGGCAATTCCATTTCCATCGCGCTGGAGGATAACAACGTGGTGAGTTCGTTGACATCCTGGGGATTCGTTTCTTCGGCGATCGTGGCGGGGGTGGGCTGGAGCCGCAACGTCGAATTTGCCACGCGCACCGTTTGTCCGACCGCGAGCCGCGCGCGCTCGATCGGTTGTCCCTGGAGCCACGTGCCGTTCGTACTCCCCAGGTCTTGGATCTCAAAGCCGTCTTCGACGCGGTGCAGGCGCGCGTGTTGCCGCGAGATGCCGGGATCGTACAGGACGATGTCGCTGGTGGCGGCGCGTCCAATCGTCAACTCGTCTTTGGCAAAGGGATACACGCGCACCTGACCCGGCGGCGTGGTGACAATCAACTGAATTTCTGCCATCGCGGTTTCTCCAAACAAGAGACTAGGTGCTTCCGTGATTATCGCACAGAACCCTTTTTTGTCAATCCCGCAAAAGTCGCTTTGTCATCCTGAGCGGAGCGAAGGATCTCTCAAGCAACTTGCGAGATTCTTCGTCGCTCTGTTGAATTCAACTTGATGTACACCTTTCCGAGCCGCTCCTCAGAATGACAAAAGTGAGTTTTGCGCTATTGCCTTTTTTGTCAATCCCTCTTGCGTTTTCTCGTTTTGATGGTATAATATCCCCGTCAGATCGGATTGAGCCAAAGTGTCTGTTTCATTGTGCGCGCGTGAGCGAGGAATGTATGGTGTTTGCGCCTGATCAGGAAATTGGTCCTTATCGGATCGTCAGTCAGGTCGGACGCGGCGGGATGGCGACGGTGTTCAAGGCATACCATGCCGCGCTGGATCGTTTCGTGGCGATCAAGGTGCCGGTTGCGGATTTCCAATCCAACCCCGATGTGTTGGCGCGCTTCAAGCGCGAAGTCAAGATCATCGCCAAACTCGATCACCCCAATATCATCCCCATTTACGATGTCAGCGAATTCGACGGGACGCCGTTTCTCGTGATGCGTTTTGTCGAAGGGCGGACCCTGCGCGAGTTCCTCAGCCAGTACAAAAAAGCCGTCAGTCTGAACGCGATTATGACGATTCTGCGCGCGGTGACCGGCGCGCTCGCGTTCGCGCATCAAAAGCAGGTGTTGCACCGCGACGTCAAGCCGTCGAATATTATGCTGGCGAACGACGGCAGCGTGTACTTGATGGACTTTGGCTTGGCGCGGATCGTCGCGGAAGCCGATTTGACTTTATCGAAAGACGTCGTCATCGGCACGCCGTACTACATTTCGCCGGAGCAAGCCAAAGGCGAACCATTGGACGAGCGTACCGATCTGTACTCGTTGGGCGTCGTGCTGTACGAGTTGCTGGCAGGGCGTGTGCCGTTTACCGGCGAACGTCCCAGCATCGTCGTGTATCATCACATTTCGACGCCGCCGCCGCCGCCCAGCACGTTCAATCCGCAGATTTCGCCGGGGCTGGAGCAAGTCGTTTTGCGCGCGTTGACAAAAGAGCGCGCGCAGCGCTTTGCCAGCGCGTCGGAAATGCTGAACGCGCTCCAGGAAGTTGTTCAGAACGAAGCTCAACTTTCTCCGCAAACTGTGCCGGTGCCGCTGCCGCCCAAGCCCGCGCCGCCACCGCCGGGCGCGCCCCCGGCGGTCATCACGCCGGATGCGGCGCCCGCGCGGCAACTCAAATCGCCCAGCAGTTTCTTGCTGGCGCTTTCGATCCTCATCTTGGTTTCGGAACTGATCTTTTTCTTCCCGGCGCTGCGCACGGAAATCCGGAGCGCGCTCGCGTCGTTGGGATCGTCCGGCGAGCAGGGGGGCGGTTCGGACTTGATGCGAATCATCATCGGCACGTTGTCCGCGTACATTGCCACGTTGAGCGCGCACATCATTCTGAACAATTTGCGGAAACGCTTGTCCGGCGCGGCGTTTATTTTCAGTATATCCCACTTGGCGTGGGACAGGGCTTGACAAGATGTAGAAATCGTATCTAATTGTCCCATCTTCTCTGGAGGGAGCATCGCATGGCTGTCAATCCACTGCTGGTTTCCTTGTTCACAGAAC
>VGOB01000045.1 GCA_016865935.1 Chloroflexota bacterium
GTGGGAAGTGTGGTATCTCGTGTCCAATCGGTTGACCCGCGCGGCGCAGATGGCGGACGAATATGCCCGGCGCTTTGGCTGTGAGCAAGGCTTCCGGGACGTCAAGTGGCTCCTCGGTTTTGCTGAGGCACGCATTGAGGAGATTGAAGCCTGGTCGCGTTTCTTTGCCTTGTTTGTCATGGCCTTGCTCTTGTTGGTCTCGCTCGGCACGGCTTTGCTGGCCTTGGGCAAGCAGGTCATGCTGCAACTCTTGCGTCGAGTGGCCTCCCGCCGCCGTGGGCGTTGGGAAGTGAGTTTGGTCAACGCCATTCTCCTGCTATTGAAAACCGACTCTAGGTTATGGCAGTGGCTGGACCCACAGTGCACCCTAGACTTGGAAGCCGCTTTGCCAAATGTGTCCTGACATCAGCCTCAGGATGACAACTAAACCGCAAACCTAAAATGCGCCAAATCCCCATCCTGCACGATGTACTCGCGCCCCTCCACGCGCATCACGCCTTTTTCGCGCGCAGTCGCAAGCGAGCCGATTTGCAAAAGCGTTTCGCACTTGATCACTTCGGCGCGGATGAACCCGCGCGCCATATCCGTATGCACCTGTCCCGCCGCGTCGAGCGCGGTTTCGCCGCGATGCAACGTCCACGCGCGCAACTCCTTGCCACCCGTCGCGGTGAAATACGTGATCAGGTCGAGCAGTTTGTACGCCGCGCGAATCACGCGCGCGAGACTCGCTTCCGCGACGCCCAAATCTTGGCGATACTGCGCCGCGTCCGCGTCCGCCCAATCGCCCAAATCCATCTCGCACTGCGCGCAGACGAAGAGCGATTCGGCGTGCGCGCGTTTCGCGATTTCCACAACGCGCGCGGCGAGTTCGCCGCCGCTCGGCATATCGCCTTCGCCGACGTTCGCGATGTAGATGAGCGGTTTCAGCGTCAGCAGTTGCAGCGGTTTCAGGTGTGCGCGCTCTTCGTCGTTCAGCGCGAGCGTGCGCGCCGGATGTCCTTCGGCGAGATGCTTGTGCGCGCGTTCGAGCAAATCCAACTCGGCGGCGAATTCTTTTTTGCCGACCTTGGACGCGGAGCGAACGGCGGTGCGCCGCTTGTCGAGCGTTTCCAGATCCGCGAGCGAAAGTTCAAGTTCGAGGATCGCGACATCTTCGCGCGGATCGAGCGTGCCCGAAACGTGCGGCACGTCGTCGTGATGAAAACAGCGCGCGACCATCGCAATCGCATCCACGTTGCGAATGTGACCCAGGAATTGATTGCCCAGTCCTTCGCCCTTGTGCGCGTCTTTCACGAGTCCCGCGATGTCAACGACTTGGAGCGTCGTCGGCGTGATTTTTTCGGGGTGGATCAATTTTGCCAGCGCGTCGAGGCGCGGGTCGGGCACGGCGACGACGCCGACGTGCGGATCAATCGTCGTGAAGGGATACGGCGCGACGGGCGCGTGCGCGCGCGTCAGCGCGTTGAAGAGCGTGGATTTTCCGGCATTCGGCAGACCGACCAAACCAAGTTGGAGCGTCATAGTTCCTCCTGTCGTTGCACGCGGCGGTGCGATAGTATTATATCACAAATTGAGAATGGGAGAGCGGGAGACGGGGAGAGAGGGAGAAAAAATCTCCCGCGCTCCCACTCTCCCTCTCTCCCACTCTATTTTTTCATTTCGCCAACCTGTGTTATAATGCATCTCGACATTTTCAACAAAGGAGTCACGGTGGATTTCTTCCCTTCTGCGATTGCATTCAGCATTCCGCTGCCCGACGGCGGATCGTATCCGATCTATTGGTACGGCATTTTGATCGTCATCGGCGCGCTGGTGGGCGCGTACGTTGCGGCGTTGGAAGCGCGGCGGCGCGGCATTGACCCCGATCACGTCTGGAACGCGTTGTTGCTCGCGCTGATCTTCGGCGTGATCGGCGCGCGCTTGTATCACGTCATCTCGTCGCCGCGCGGGAGCAACATTGGCTTTGATTACTACCTCGCGAATCCGATGGAGATTTTGAACTTCCGCCAAGGCGGCTTGGGAATTTATGGCGCGGTGGCGGGCGGCATTTTGGGAATTTTCCTGTACGCGCGCTTGATTCGTTTGGAAGCCGAGGAGTGGTTGCCGCGCCTCTTGACGCGCGTCTTTCGCTTTGAATGGCAGACGGTCAACCTCAGCGCGTTGCGCCTGATCGACCTGGGCGCGCCAGGACTAGCCATCGGGCAGGCGATTGGACGCTGGGGCAATTTTTTCAACCAAGAATTGTACGGCTATACCACCGATTTGCCCTGGGGCATTCCGATTGACGCGCTGCATCGTTTGCCGATGTTTTCCGATCTGACCCAGTATCCGGTCGAGACGACGCGCTTTCATCCGACGTTTCTGTACGAGTCGTTGTGGAGCGTCGGCGTGGCGATCGCGCTCTTGGTGATCGCGCGGCGCTGGCAAAAAGCAAGGTCGGGCGATTTGATTTTGCTGTGGGGTATTTTCTACGGGCTGGGTCGGTTCCTCACCGAGTTTCAACGCCCGGACGCGTGGCTGATCAGCGGGATCGCGGCGGCGCAGTTGATCGGGATCGCGCTCGTCGTGATCTGCGGCGTCGCGCTGATGTACCGGCACACCGGACCGAGCAAGGCGCAAGTCGCGGCGGAACGCGCGAAACAACGCCGGCACAGATCGAAATAGAAAAAATCAGACCTGTCAGATCGAGAGACCTGACAGGTCTTTTTTCATCGCGCCAACGATTCAACGACGTAACGACTATTTGGTGCAGTCTGCCGCCGTGGTCGGCAGCGCGCCCAGGTCTTTGAGCGAGAGTTGCAGGAGCGCGCAAGAACGCTTAAAGTTGTGCGCCGCTTGCATCGCGCCTTCGTTGCCTGGAACGATCTTGTCACCATCCGCGTGCCACATCACGCCGTAGACGGTGCGGTAGTTGAACCAGGCATTGTCCAGTTTGTCGTCCACGTTGCCCTGGGCGTCGCGCGGCGGGATCCAATACGGATTGTTGCCGGTTTGTTTGACTCCCTTGGTTTCGAGCGCTTTCCACACCGCGTTCAACAAGCCCTTGGTTTCTTGCTTGACGCCTTCGACCTTGCCGTTGCCGTCATAGTCCGCTTTGGCTTTCAGGTTGAAATCTTTGATGTCGCCGTGGCAGGATTTGCAAGACGCGGTGTATTCGAACTTGGCGTCCTTGCTGATGGTGTTGAACGAGTGTCCGCCCGTCTCTTTGCGGTATTTGTAGTTCGGGTCGTTGGCATCGCTGAGGACGGGCCACATATGGCAGACGACGCAGGGTCCGGGTTTCTGCCCGCCGAAGAGCATCGTCTTGCCGGTCTTGTCGGCGGGATTGGGAACGGGCGCGGCACCGACGAGCATACCGTGCGGCGAGTTGGGAACTGTCGCGCCGTAGGTCACGCCGCCTGTGTCGCTCAACAATTCGGCGTTGCTGGCATAGTGCGGGAATTGGGATCGGATGGCATCCGCCGGCTTGTTGCGCGCGTTGTGACATTCGAAGCAGGTCGCGGAGAGTCCGACGTCTTTCGCTTCAAAGGGGAGTTCGATCGGTTTGCCGACCATCCGCAGTTGCGCAAAGTTATTGCCGCCGTGCGGATCGTGGCAAGTGGCACAGCCGATGTACGATTTGGTATTGTCCCACGCCGCCATATTCTTCGGGTTGTCCAAGAACGAGACGTAACCATAACCCGAGTGACAGCGCGCGCACGCTTGACGGGTCGGACCTTGGATTTCATCGAAAGTGGTTCCGTAATAGTGCTTGGAGTCGAAGATCATCTCAAAGGTCGAACCAAGGAACATTTGGGCGCTCTGGATTTGCGCGCCCATCAGTCGGTTGCCCGTACCCAGATGACAGACATCGCATGCGCCATTCAAAACGCTGGTCGCCATGACTCGTCCGCCTTTGAGGTGTTCGCTCGCGGGACCGTGACATTGCTCGCACTGGGCGCTTGGCGTGGCTTTGGCGTGCTTTGTCTTGACCCATCCTGTTACTTTGGCGGGGTGGCAAGTCGCGCAGTTTTTCTCGTTATCGCCGGCGAGAGTGCCGGCGTTGATTTTGACCGATGCCATTGGACTCGCCCCCGCGGCGTTGTGCAAGATGAGGTCCACTTTGTACGTGCCGGCGAGATCGGGCGTGAACTCGGTCTTGGACGCGGCAGCATCTTTCAGTTTGGCTTGCGAGCCCGGCGGCACGGTCAATGTCCAAGCCGTCCTGGTGACCGGCACTCGGGGATCGTAGCCCGACGACAGCAATTGGACCGGCGTGTTGATCACGACATTGTGCAAGCCGGTAGCCAGATTGCTCGATCCGATTTCTAACTTGGCGGTCGGCGGCAAGGGCTTGGGCGCCGCGGTGGCTTGCGGGGCGGCAGTGGGCGGCGGCACCGTTTGCCTGACGACGACCGTTTCTTTTACGACAACCGTCTCCTTCACTGTTTTGATTTCAGGAGTCGGTTGGGTGCAGGACACGACGATCAGCGCAGTCAGGATCATCAACCCTGCTAAAACGATGAGGGTCTTGCTATTCATGCTCTTTTTCTCCTCACTGAGGAAATCAATGTTGATTCGAAATGGAAAAGACGCGCCTTTGTGTTTTGGACATTCCCCCCTTCTGCCGCGTACCGAAAAGCAATCCCCTCGTCAGGATGGCTGGAACGTGATACGCATTCGATTTCATCCTTCGTGGATAATCTATCAATCAGCGCGCGCTGCGCGCGAATGGGCAAACAAAAAATCTCGACGGCGCGCAAAAACAAACTGCGCGCCATATCGAGACGCGAAGTGGTCGAATCCAGCGGCAGACCACAGAGCACCGGCGCAGCCGCATCACCGCGCCAAATCCTAGATTATCTTAATATACTATAATCCGAATATGATAGAATGTCAAGCGGGCTTTTGTCCCGCGGTGATCGCGGGAGGAGCCCGCGCGCGCGACAAAAACAGCGCGCGGCTCACCGGCGCGCACGCTGTTTCCACGCCCCGTTGATGGACCTAATGCAAGATTTGCGACAAGAACAACTTTGTCCGATCCTGTTGGGGATTTTGGAAAATCTGATCCGGCGTGCCTTCCTCGATGAGTTGTCCCCCGTCCATAAACACCATCCGGTTTGCCGCCGCGCGCGCAAACCCCATTTCGTGCGTCACGCAGATCATCGTCATTCCGGATTTTGCCAACTGCGTCATCACGTCCAGCACTTCTTTGATCATCTCCGGATCCAGCGCGCTCGTCGGCTCGTCGAAGAGCATAATCTTGGGTTGCATTGCCAGCGCGCGGGCAATCGCGACGCGTTGTTGTTGTCCGCCGGAAAGTTGCGCCGGATATTTTTGCGCTTGCTCCGGGATGCCCACGCGCCGCAACAAATCCATCGCCGCCTGTTCCGCCTGTTCGCGCGACCAGCGCCGCACCCACATCGGCGCGAGGGTAATGTTCTGGAGCACGGTCAGATGCGGAAAGAGATTGAACTGCTGAAACACCATTCCGATTTCTTGGCGAATCGCGTGAATGTTGCGAATATCGTTCGATAATTCGATGCCATCCACGATGATCGTGCCGCGCTGATGCTCCTCCAGCCGATTGATCGTCCGAATGAAGGTGGACTTGCCTGAACCGGACGGACCAAACATCACCACCACCTCGCCGGATTTGACAGTGAGACTGACGCCCCTCAAAACGTGCAAACGATCAAACCACTTGTGCACGTCTTTGGCGACGATCATATCGCGAATTCCGCTGACCATTCCAACGTCTATCATCGTTTCCTCTCCCCTCTTTCCGTTTTTATCGCTTGCCGACCCCGAGCGCTTCTTCCACGCGATAACTCGCAAACGACATCGCGTAACTGAACACAAAGAAGATCGCCGCGACGAACACATAGACTTCGGTTTGCAGACCCAGAAATTCCGATTGCGCCAGCACGCTCCGCCCGACGCCGAGCAATTCGAGCAGCGCGACAATCGTCGCAAGCGTCGTGTCTTTGAATAGACTGATGAACAAACCGACGATGGCGGGAATCACCATCCGCAACGCCTGCGGCAACACGATCAGCAGCGTCGTCTGCGCGTCATTCAAGCCGACCGCGTGCGCCGCCTCGATCTGCCCCGTCGGAATCGCCTGCAAACCGCCGCGCACATTCTCCGCCATATACGCCGCGGTGAACAGCGTGAACGCCGCCATCGCGCGCGCCACGTTGTCAATCCGCAACTCGCCGGGCAGAAAAAGCGGCAGCATAATTTGCGTCATATACAAAATCGTCACGAGCGGCACGCCGCGCACGAGTTCGATATAGAGAATGCAAAAAATCTTGATCGCGGGCAGTTTACTCCGCCGCCCCAACGCGAGCAACACGCCCAACGGAAACGAGACGACGATACTGACGACCGAAAGCATAAACGTCAACAGCAACCCGCCCCACAAATTCGTGCCGATTTCCGGCAGCCAGGTATCTTTGCCGTACCCTTGCAACAGCGCCACGGTGACAAAGAACGATCCCAGCCACGCGAGAATGAGCGCTGTCCGCCATTGTGCGCGCCCGCGTCCGATGCTCCAGCCGAGCGCGAGCAGCGCGAGATTCACCAACAGCCACACCATACCCGGCAGCGCGAGCCAGAACTGACTCGCGCCGCCTTCCGCCACGCGCCGCGCAAAATCGGCGAATGGACGCGCCTGTTCCGCGATCAAGTCGAGCACGATCAGCGTCGCAAACGCCGCGGCGAGCCACACCGCGAAGGTCCGCATCGTTCCGCCGTACACGCTCGCGGACAGCCCCATCAACACGGAGACGATGCACAGCACGATCCACACGCGCCACACTTGCTCCGGCGGAAACGGTCCGACCATAAACAAACGCAGATTCGCGGTGATGACTTCCCAACGCGCGGTCGTGAATGTCCATACAAGCAACTGACCGACAACCGTGTAAATCAACCAGAGCGAAACAAGCGTCAGCGCGGTATTGTACCACGTACTGAATAGATTTTTCCGCAACCATCCGATCACCCCTACCGACGTGGGCGGGGGACCCAATGTATCAGCCGATGCCGTCATTGTCAGTTCTCCAAAGGATGAGGGATGCAGGATGCAGGACGGGAAATCTTTTCATCCTTCATCCTTTATTTCTCCAGCACTTGAATCCGCGCATTGTAAATGTTCATCAGCACGGAGGTGGTCAGACTCATCGCGAGATATGTCGCCATAATCAGCATAATCACTGGAACCGGTTGCCCGGTCTGATTCGCAATCGTCGCGCCGACGTTGAACAGATCCGGATAACCGATCGCGATGGCGAGCGACGAATTTTTCGCGAGATTGAGGTACTGACTCGTCAGCGGCGGCACGATCACGCGCATCGCCTGCGGAAAGACGATCAGATACAACACGTGCGCCTCGTTCAAACCCGTCGCGCGCGCGGCTTCGATTTGCCCGCGCCGCACCGCTTGCAAGCCGCCGCGCACCACTTCGGCAATAAAGGCGGCGGTATAAATGACCAATCCGGTCAACAACGCGCTGAACTCGGGCGAAAGCGCCAGTCCACCGGTGAAATTAAAGCGACCGCGTTCGGGGATTTCAAAATCAATCGGCGTCTGTCCGACCAGGAACCAGCCCGCGAGGGGGAGGAGGATCAACCACGCCACAGGGAGCGTGATCGGGTAAAACGTGTAGCGATACGTCGCGTGCCGCGAGAGAAAAAGCCAGAGGAGGAACGCGCCCAGCACCGCAAACAGGACGAAACTCGTCCATTGATCGAACGTGGGTGAAGGTAGCGGACGCGGGACGAACACGCCGCGCTGGTTTGCAAAGAACGCGCCGCCCCATTCCAGCGTGTCGCGGATGGGCGGCAGTTTTACAAAGATGCCGAAATAGACAAAAACGAGTTGAACCAGCAGCGGCGTGTTCCGGATGATTTCGATATACGCGGCGGCGATCTGATTGATCAGCCAGTTGGACGACAAACGCGCGATGCCGGTCAGCACGCCGAGAATCGTCGCCAAGAAAATTCCGACGACACTTATCAGGAGGGTATTCAACACGCCAACGACGAACGCGTGACCGTAGAGATCGGAGGGCTTGTAGGGGATGAGCCCTTCCCCAATCTCGAAACCGGATTCGCGCTGCAAGAAATCAAAGCCCGCCACCAAGCCACGGTCGCGCATCGCCGAAGCCAGATTGGAATAGAAAAAACCAGCCAGAAGCGCCAGCAGAATTACAAAAACGATCTGGCTCAAGATCATCAGGACACGCACATCACGCCAGAACGGAACGGAGGTACGCTGTGGTTGATCCACGAGGATTGCCTCCCAAGAAAAATGAACTTGGCTCTAACCCTCCCCCGTCGAGCACGGGGGAGGGCAGAGAGCAGCAGGGGTTACCGATAGGGTGGCGCGTACAGCAAGCCACCTTGCGTCCACACTTTGTTCAAACCACGCGGGATGTTCAAGGGCGTGGCGGGACCCAGATGGCGATCGTAAATCTCGCCATAGTTCCCGACGGCTTTGATCACCTTCACGACCCAATCCGCCGACAAACCCAGTCCCTTCGCCAACGCTTCGTCCGCCAACAAACGCTTGACGTCCGGATTCGTGCTCTTGGTCATCTCGTCCACGTTCTTTGCCGTGATGCCGAATTCTTCGGCTTGAATCGTCGCGTAGACGGTCCACTTGACCACGTTGAACCAGGGCGCATCTCCCAGCGGCACGGCGGGTCCCAACGGCTCTTTCGACAACGTGACATCCATAATCTCGTGATCGCCGGGCGTTTTCATCACGGCGCGGCGCGAGGCTAACTGCGACTTGTCGCTCGTGACGGCGTCGCAACGTCCCTGCTCGTATGCCGAGTAGGTCGGATCGATATCCGCGAAGACGACCGGCTTGAAATCCACGCCTGCCGCGCGCATCTGATCCGTCAGGTTCAACTCGGTCGTCGTGCCGGATTGCACGCAGATCGTCGCGCCTTTGAGGTCCTTCAGCGCTTTGGCGCCCAGTTTCTTGGCGACCATAATGCCTTGACCATCATAGAACGTCGTCGGCGCAAAGAGTCCCCAAGTCGTATCGCGACTCGAGGTCCACGTGGTGTTGCGAATCAACACGTCAATCTCGCCGGTCTGGAGCGCGGGACCGCGTTGCCCCGTGTTCAACGGACGAAACTCAACGGCTTTGGCATCGCCGAGAACCGCAGCCGCGACCGCGCGACAATAATCCGCGTCAAACCCGGCAAATTGACCGGTCGTTTTGTCCAACGCACTAAACCCAGGCAACGCATCGTTCACGCCGCAGATCAACTTGCCGCGACCTTTGACGAGCGCCAAGCGTGCGCCAGCGGCAGGAGCGGGAGCAGGGGCTTTGGTTGCTTCGGGTGCTTTGGTGGGGGGGGCAGCCGTAGGGGCAGGGGTAGGCGCGGGCGCGCACGCCGCGATCAGCGCAACGAGCAGCAACCCGACCAAGACGAACATCAACTTTTTCATCACATCTCCTCCTTCATCAAATCAGTTTGAAAAGTGTGCTGGGAAGGACTCGGGCTGGGGCTTTGCTATCACCTCCTTGTTCGCGCGAAATTCGCGCGCGGCGGTTGGACATCTGCGATGCAGGTAAAGTTACAAATCTAGTATATCAGGGTATCAAAGGAATGTCAACCGCCGCCGCGAAAAATTTTGCCGCGAAAACTTTGACACGGCTGGTACAAAGTCGCGTCTGACCTATCCCTCCTGCCTCTTCCCTCGCAGGGGAGGGGCAGGGATTAGGTCGGTTGGCAAGTCAGTAGATTTTGCACCAGCCCTGAAAATTTGACAAGCCGCGCCAAGTATGCTATAGTCCACCCGGATTCGGAGACGAACCGATGTTTTTTGCCAATGTTTTTGCTCCTCGCCCGCGTCGTACACCAGCCAATCGGTCTGGTGTATTTGTCGTTGGACTCTGAACGTGTGATCCATAATCGCGTTTTCTAGGATGCGAACCCAGACCGCAGAGATTTCTCGGTCTGGGTTTTTCTTTTTCAAAGACCGATGACCGACGACCGTGGACGAACGTCGGTCATCCGTCGTCGGTCGTCGGTCAAACCCTGGAGGTTACATTGATTAAAGTTGGAATTTTTGGAGCGTCGGGTTACACCGGCGTCGAACTGGTCAAGATTTTTGCGCGGCACCCGCAAGTGAAAATCGTGTTCGCGACATCCGATTCGTACGTCGGCAAAAAAATGAGCGACGCGTTTCCTTGTCATTACGACATTCCGTTTGTCGCGCACGACGCCGCGCCGCTGGACGCGATTGACGTGGCGTTCCTCGCGCTGCCGCACGGCGCGTCCGCCGATTATGCCAAGCGCGTGCTCGCGGCGGGCGCGCGCGTGATCGATCTCTCAGCCGATTTTCGCTTACGCGACGCAGCGGCGTACAAAAAGTGGTACGGGCTCGATCATCACGCGCCGGAGCTGTTGCCGAATGCGGTCTACGGCTTGCCCGAAATCCATCGCGCGCAAATCAAGAACGCGAAACTAATCGCGAACCCCGGATGTTACCCGACGAGTGTAATCCTGGGGCTCGCGCCGCTCTGGCGCGCGGGCGCGACCGACAGCACCGTCATCGTGGATTCAAAATCAGGTGTGTCGGGCGCGGGGCGCAAGCCAACGCTGACCGCGCATTTCTGCGAGGTGAACGAAAACCTCTCGCCGTACAATATTGGCAGAGTTCATCGGCATCTGTCCGAGATGGAACAGGAATTACAAGCGATCAGAGCGCGCGCGTCGCTGATTTTTTCACCGCATCTGTTGCCGGTCACACGCGGCATCTTGTCCACGATGTACGTCCGGCTGAACGATGGCTGGGATGAAAAGCGTCTGCGCGATCTGTACGCCGAGACGTACGGCAGCGAGCCATTCGTCAAGATTTTGCCGAGCGGACAAATCGCCACGCTCGCGCACAGCAATTACACCAATTTTTGCACGCTTTCGATTCACTACGTCGCGGACGTTCAGCAGGCAATCATCTGCGCGAGCATTGACAATCTCATCAAAGGCGCCAGCGGTCAAGCGGTGCAGAATATGAATCTGATGTTTGGGCTGGAAGAGACGATGGGGTTGCTGTAATTTTCGATTGCCGATTTTCGATTTGCGATTGTCTGTCGCCGAATCGAAAATCGCAAATCAAAAATCGAAAATTAAAACTTGGACAAGGGCTATGCTAGTTCTCAAAGTCGGTGGCAACGAAATTGACGACGCGAATTTCCTGACGGGATTCGCAGACGCCGTCGCCCAAATGAGCGAGACGCCGGTGATCGTACACGGCGGCGGCAAAGAGATTGCCGAGTTGCAATTAAAGTACGGCTTGACGCCGCGCTTTGTCGAAGGATTGCGCGTGACGGACGAACCGTCGCTCGCGATTGCAGAGATGGTGCTGAGCGGGCGCGTGAACAAGCGCATCGTCGCCGCGCTGATCGCGGCGGGCGCGGACGCGATCGGTTTGAGCGGGGTGGATCGCGCGCTCGTCCGCGTTGAAAAAATGCAACACCCTAGTGGCGACTTGGGTCGCGTCGGCAAAGTCGTCAGCGTGCGCGGCGACGTGTTGCAAGAAATGGTTGCTCAAAAAGTTGTGCCTGTGCTCTCTCCGATTTCCCTGGGCGCCGAAGGTGTGTATAATGTCAATGCAGATTCGGTCGCTTGCGCGCTTGCCGTCGCGCTGAACGCGGACGCCGTCGTCTTCGTCACGAATGTTGCGGGCGTGATGCAGGATGATCGCGTGATCCCATCACTCACCGCGCGTGAAGCGGCGGCGCTCATCAAAGCGCAAGTGATCAAAGGCGGAATGATTCCTAAAGTTCGCGCCGCACTGGACGCGGTGGCAGGCGGCGCGCGCGCGGCACGGATTACGAACCTTGAGGGATTAACGAACGGGAGCGGAACAGAATTCAAAAACGACTGATGACGGACGACCGACGACGGGACCTCTTGAATTTCGGTCATCCGTCCTCCGTCTTCTGTCCAATGGAGACAAAATGAACACCCAACAACTGATTGACGCAGAGAAAAAATACCTCGCACAAACGTACGCGCGACCGCCGTTCGTGTTGACGCGCGGCGAGGGCGTGTACGTTTACGACGCCGACGGCAAAAAGTACCTCGATTGCGCGGCGGGGATCGCGGTCAACGCGCTGGGTTACAGCGATCCGCAACTTGTTCAAGCGATCCAGGACGCGGCAAGTGGTTTGCTGCACACGTCGAATCTATTTTACACCGAGTCGCAAGTCGCGCTCGCGCGTGCGCTCGTCGAGAAATCATTTGCGGACAAAGTATTTTTTGCGAACACCGGCACCGAAGCGATGGAAGGCGCAATGAAATTCGCGCGCAAGTATCACGTTGAACGCGGCGACGCGCAGCGCAAAAATTTCGTCGCGTTTCGCGGTAGTTTCCACGGACGCACGATGGGCGCACTCGCGATCACCGACTCGGAGAAATATCAAGCGCCGTTTCGTCCGTTGATGCCCGGTGCGACTTTTGCCGAGTTCAACAATCTCGATTCCGCGCGCGCGGCGATTACGGCTGAGACGGCGGCGGTCATCGTCGAGCCGGTGCAGGGTGAGGGTGGCGTGTATCCGGCGAGCGACGATTTTCTGCGCGATTTGCGCGCGTTATGCGACGAACGCGGCGCGCTGTTGATCTTCGACGAGATTCAGTGTGGCTTGGGACGCACCGGCAAATTATGGGCGCACGAGTGGTCGGGTGTGACGCCGGACATTATGACGCTGGCGAAACCGCTGGCGGGCGGGTTGCCGATTGGCGCGTTCCTGATGACGGACAAGGTCGCGTCTGCGATTCACGTCGGCGAACACGGCACGACGTTTGGTGGTGGACCGTTCATCACGTCGGTCGCGCTCAGTGTGTTCAATCGCATCAGCGATCCGAATTTTCTCGCGCACGTCAACGCGATGGGAAATTATTTGATGGAACGCCTCGTCGAAATCAACTCGCCGCACATCAAGGAAGTACGCGGGCGCGGCTTGATGATCGGCGTGGAGATGGACATTGACGCCGCGAAGATTCGCGATATCGGTTACACTCAGGGCTTGTTGTTGATTCAAGCGCGCGAGAAGGTCGTGCGGCTTGTGCCGCCGCTCGTTTTGCAAAAGACGCACGTGGATGAGTTGATCGAAAAGTTGAGCCGGGTGCTGGCGGAGGTATGACAACGGACAAAATCGGATTGAACGGACAAAACGCTAGCGGGCAATTGTCCGTTTAATCCGATCCTGTCCGTTGTAATTCTGTGTCAGCGCCTGCCAAAATCAAATCGCGTTTTACCACATTTCATTACCGACGGCAGGACCTGTATCAACTTCGGGATGGATGTTTTCTTCTGTCACTTGTTCCAAGAGTTCGTCTAGCGTCACCGTTTCCATATTTCCTCCAGGCAACACGAAGGATAACGCATTTTGGAATTCCGGTCAAGACGCGGACAAATTATTTTCATCGCGAGATTAAGAATGATCCAATCAATCGAAGAACTCTCGCTCAACGCCTTGCCCTCGCTCCAAACGTTGCTCGTTGACGGCTGGGTGTTGCGCTTTGCAAACGGCTACACCAAACGCGCGAATTCAGTCAACCCGCTCTACGCGTCGGCGAACGGGGTGGAATCCAAGGTCGAACTTTGCGAAGAGATTTATCGGCGCAACAATTTGCCGGTCGTGTTCAAAATGACATCGGCGGCGCAGCCCGAAAACTTGGACGCGCTGCTGGCTGATCGCGGGTACGAAGTGGATTCTCCAACTAGCGTGCAAACGATGCAGTTGCGCGACACGAATACGTCGCTCGACGCAAAACTCGACGCGACAGTCACGGAGGAATGGCTCGCGGCGTTTTGTCGCCTGGGCGCGATTGACGAGGCGCGCAAAGCAACGCTGCGCCAGATGCTCACGAGTATCGCCCCGCAAAAATGTTTCGCCGCGATGCTTGAAGCGGATCAGATCGTCGCGTGCGGTTTGGGTGTGCGGCAGGGCGATCACGTCGGCTTTTACGACATCATCACCGACAAAGTATTTCGCAATCGTGGCTACGGCAAACGATTGATGCGCAATCTGTTGACCTGGGGCAAACAAAACGGCGCGCGCCACGCGTATCTCCAAGTGATGTTGAACAACGCGCCCGCGCTGCGGCTTTACGCGCAACTCGAGTTCAAACAAGTGTACGAGTATTGGTACAGAATCAAACGATGACAACGGACAGAAACGGATTGAACGGACAGTCCGCGTGGGAAAACGTCCGTTGTCATCATCCGATAGCGAAAGGAATCATACGTTGATTGATTATTCAGTTCTCCCTGCGTTCTCCGTGCGCGAAACGTCTGCGGTTGCAAACGAAATTACAATTCGCCAAGCCACGCTCGCCGACGCGCGCGGCATCGCCGATCTTGTGAACCTGGGTGAACGCGAAGGACAGTTGTTGCCGCGCTCGCTCGCTTCGATTCGCGCAACGATTGGCGATTGGATCGTCGCGACCAATCGCGGGCGCGTCGTCGGCGTTGGCTCGCTTGTTGAAATGAATCACGCGCTCGTCGAAGTGCGCTCGCTCGTCGTCGCGCCAGAGTACCGCCAATTCGGCGTCGGCGGCAGAATCGTCAACGCGCTGGTGGAGCAAGCGCGCGCGCGCGGCAGGCCGACGGTGTTCGCGCTCACGCGCGCGGTGCTTTTTTTCGAGAAGCTGGGTTTCATCATCACGGACAAGGAAAATTTCCCGGAAAAGGTTTGGCGCGATTGCTCGATCTGTCCGGTGCAATTCGCGTGCGATGAAGTGGCGATGGTAAAGTCAGTCGTCAGTCAACAGTAGACAGTCGCCAGACAAATTCGCAATTCGCAATTCGCAATTCGTCAATTGAAAATCAAAAATTGAAAATTGAAAATGGAGGATGAGATGGCAAAACAAAAAGCAGGCAAGGTTGTGCTCGCGTATTCGGGCGGGCTTGACACGTCGGTCATTGTGCCGTGGCTGAAAGAAAATTACGACTGCGAAGTCATCTGCGTCTGCGCGAACATTGGGCAGGGCGATGACTTGAGCGGCGTCGAAGCCAAAGCCAAGGCGAGTGGCGCGATCAAATGTTACGTGCAAGACTTGCGCGAAGAGTTCATCACGAATTACATTTATCCGACGATCCAAGCCGGCGCGGTCTACGAACGCAAGTATCTGCTCGGCACGTCGTTCGCGCGACCGCTGATCGCAAAATCCCAGGTTGAAGTCGCGGAGCTGGAAAACGCGGACGCGGTGTCGCACGGTTGCACCGGCAAGGGAAACGATCAAGTGCGCTTTGAGTTGACGTATCAGGCGTTGAACCCGAAACTCAAAGTGATCGCGCCGTGGCGCGAATGGGCGATTCGCTCGCGCGAGGACGCGATCGAGTACGCGAAAAAACACAACGTGCCGATCTCGGTGACGCTCAAATCAATCTACTCGCGCGATTGGAACATTTGGCACTTGTCGCACGAAGGCGGCATCCTCGAAGATCCGTGGCAGGAACCCGAAGCCGCGATGTACCAATTGTCGGTCGCGCCGGAGCAAGCGCCGGACGAACCCGAGTACGTCGAGATCGAATTTGAAAAAGGCGTGCCGCGCAAAATCAACGGACGCGCGATGGGCGCGATCGAGTTGCTCACGGCGCTGAATCAACTCGGCGCGAAACACGGCATCGGACGGATCGATCTCGTCGAGAACCGGTTGGTCGGGATGAAATCGCACGGCGTCTACGAAACGCCCGGCGGCGCGATTCTGATCGAAGCGCACGACGCGCTGGAACAACTGTGTCTGGATCGCGAGACGTTGCATTACAAACAACAAATCGCGCTCAAGTACGCCGACCTGGTTTACAATGGGCAGTGGTTCATCCCGTTGCGCGAAGCGCTCGACGCGTTCGTACGCGAAACGCAACAGACAGTGACCGGCGCCGCGCGCTTGAAATTGTACAAGGGCAACGTCATCCTCGTCGGACGCAAATCGCCGTACAGTTTGTATCGCGAAGATTACGCGACGTTTGGACAGGAAGATGTCTACAACCAGAAAGACGCGGAGGGATTCATTCGTCTGTTTGGCTTGCCGATGAAAGTGCGCGCGCTGCTCGACATCGAGCGACATGGCAAGAGCGTGTACGCCGCGCCGGATTACAGCAAGTTCAAACGCGACTGAGGCAAATATGCCAAATGTGCCAAACGTGCCAATGAACCAAATGGAAAAATCAGAAATCGAAAATCGAAAATCGAAAATTGGGATTACCGCGCCGCGCGGCTTTCGCGCGACCGGCGTCGCGTGCGGCTTGAAAAAAACCGGCGCGCTCGATCTCGCGCTGGTCGTCAGCGATCGCGATTGCGCGTGCGCCGGAATGTTCACGACGAATCGCGTCCAAGCCGCGCCGGTCGTGTACGATCGCGCAACGCTCGCGCAAAACAATCGCGCGATTCGCGCCGTGATCGTCAACAGTGGTTGCGCGAACGCGTGCACCGGCGACGACGGGCTCGCCGACACGCGCGTTACCGCCGATGAAACCGCGCGCGCGCTCGGCGTTCGCGCGGAGCAGGTGCTGGTGATGTCAACCGGCGTGATCGGGCAACGTTTGCCGATGGAAAAAATTCGCGCCGGGATCGCGCAAGCCGCGCCGCGCGTTTTGCCGGAGGGAGGCGCGGACGCGTCGCGCGCGATTATGACGACCGACACGCGACCCAAGGTTTTCGCAATTTGCAATTCGCAATTCGCAATTGGCGGAATGTGCAAAGGCGCGGGAATGATTCACCCGAATATGGCGACGATGCTCTCCGTCATCACGACCGACGCGAAGATCGCGCCCGAACTTTTGGATCGCGCGTTGCGCGTCGCGGTGAACCAGAGTTTCAATTGCATTAGCATTGACGGCGATATGAGCACGAATGACACGGTGCTATTGCTCGCGAACGGCGCGTCGGGAACAGAGATTGGAGAATTAGAGATTGGAGATTTTACTGCCGTGTTGACGCAAGTCTGTACGAATCTCGCGCAACAACTCGTGCGCGATGGCGAGGGCGTGACCAAGTTCGTGGAAATCGTCGTGAGTGGCGCGCGTGAGGAAAGTGAAGCGGTGCGCGTCGCCAAATCCATCGCGAATTCGCCGCTCGTCAAGACCGCGCTCTACGGCGGCGACGCGAACTGGGGGCGCGTCGTCTGCGCGGCGGGCTACAGCGGCGTCGCGGTCGAACCGGCGAAGATGAAGTTGTGGTTCGGCGACGTGAACGTTTTTGCGAACGGAATGCCGACGAACTTTGACGAAGCCGATTCGACGCGCGCGCTCTCCGGCAAAGATGTTTTCATCCGGCTGGACTTGGGAACCGGCAGCGCGCAGACTAAAGTGTGGACGTGCGATCTGTCGCACGATTACGTGACGATCAATGGCAAGTACAGAACATAGTCAATTGGTGATTAGTGATTGGTCAACTAATCACCCATTGACCAATCACTAATTGCCTTTCGGCTTTTCGTTTTCTTCCTTGCCTGCAAGCCCATCCTTGAAACCGCGAATCGCTTTGCCCATCGAACGCGCCACTTCGGGCAAACGATTCGCGCCAAAGATCAGAATCGCGGCGAGCGCGATCAATACCAAATCGAGTGGTTCTGGTCGAAACATTTTTTCTCCTAGCGGTATCGAAAACTGTACGTCTTGCGATAACCAAAATCGGTGCTGAAAGACGAAAAGAACTTGGTGCGCATTTGCGTCAGCGGCACGCGTCGCAACGCGCGCGCGCCGCGCGCGATGATGCTCGCCGGGTTGTACAGCTTCCGGCAAATCCAATCGTACCCCGCGCGCAATTCCTCCACCGTCATCAGTTGCGGACGAAACGTGACGTGCGCGGTGTCGTACAAACTCCAAGGAATGTTTGGAAGCAAGCGACCTTCGCGCAACCATTGTTCGCGTTGCGGCGTGCCGGGATAGGGCGTCAACAACGTGACGCTCACCCCATCCAATTCCGATTCGCGAATAAAATCCCAGGTTTCCTGAAAAACCTGCGGCGTATCGTGATCGAATCCAAAAACGAACAGCCCGACGACGCCGATCCCGTGCCGATGAATCTCGCGGATCACGCGCGCGTTCTCCGCCAGATTGCCGCTGCTCTTGCCGCCCATCTCGCGGCGGTTCCCCGCGTTGACCGATTCGAATCCGATGAAAAATTTGTCGAGGTGCGCGCGGCGCGCGTGCGCCAGCAATTCGGGAAAATCGCCGACCATCATTTCGGCTTGCGCGGTCCAACCGTGCAACGGCAACTTTTCGAGCGCGGCGAACAAGCGCGCGATGTAATCGGGATTGGTGCGAAAGTTCAAGCCAAAATTATCATCAGTGAGAAAAAAGCGTTTGATGCCGCGCCGCCGGATTTCTTCGATCACTTCGTCAATCGGGCGATGGCGCATCACTTTGCCGCTCACGCGAATCGCAGTGCAAAACGTGCAATTGCGCGGACACCCGCGCGTGATTTCGAGGTACGGCGTCCAGTAATCGCGCTTTTCGTTGACTAGTTCGAGCGCGCGATCAGACAATGTTGCCACGCCCGCCAGCGACGACCAGGTTTCGTCCACGTAGCGTTTTTGCAGACGCCCGCGCGTGAAATCGTCAATGATCTGACGCCAGGTGTGGTACGCTTCGCCCACCGCAATCGCGTCCGCCCATTCCGCCACTTCGTCCGGCGCGAGCGTCACGTGCGTCCCGCCGACGACAACCGTCGCGCCGCGTTGTTGCGCCGCGCGCGCGATCTCTTTCGCGCGATCGATCGCGAGCGTCTTGCTCGTGATCCCCATCAATGTGCGCGGGGTCACGCGCGAGAAATCGAGCGGGCGCAAATCTTCGTCCCAGATTTCAACCGGGATTTCCGGCGGCGCCAGCGACGCGAGCCGCATCAACGTATACGGCGAACCATGCGCGCGCCCGAAGATCAAGCCATCGCGCTTGGGGTACACCAACACTATTTTATCGAGATCCATTTGGAGGGTTCCTCAAATTATTTCTTCACGGCACGCGGAGCGGCGACAACAGCAAACGATCGGCGCCCTCGCTGGTTTTGAGGCGCGCGCCCGTCACCGGATCGTAGACGCCGATTTCGATGGAGTACATTCCGGGCGGGACATTTTCCAGCGCCAAAGTATGCGCGTCCGTGATGTACTCGTCTTCGATCCAGCCCGTCGTTGGAAGATCACCGTTGCCCGGCACAGCGTCTCCGGCGGCGAGCATTTTGTTTTGCGCGTCGAGCAGGTGGACGAAGACGGTGTACGACGTGTTCATTTGCGCGAGCGCGCGCCAATACACAGTCACGTGCGCGATTTGCTGTGATGCGTCGAGTTTGACATCGTACCCCAGCAGTTTGATCTTTTTGTCGAACACCGCGTCCAAGGGGCGCGCGATCGCCGGCGCGCTCATCACACGCGCGCGATTCTTGATCTCGATCTTGCCCAAATCCACGACCGTTGGAAAGAACGGCATCAGCGTCGAGCCGAGCAATTCATTGTCGCGCGTGACCGCGAGTTTCATCGTGTATCTGCCGTCTGCGAGATTGGCGGGCAAGTGAATCGCCGACCAATCGCGCACGTACATATTCGGTTGCCATTGAAACGGTGGATACGCGGTGCTGATCAGCGCGTCGCGGCTTGCCACTTGTTTCCCCTGATCATCTTCCAGCCACAGTCGCGTCGTCAAATTGGCGGGCGGTTTCTGCCAGCCCGCGCGCCACAACCAGGTCAACGGCAACGCGTCGCCGGGGCGGAGCCGCGCGCGCGGATCGCGCGCATACCCGACGAGTGCGAGCGCGTTGAAATCCGCCTCCACGATATTTCCGATCTGCCAGGTGTCGCGGCGCGGTGCGCGTGTGTCCGCCTCCAGCGCGATGGTTTGCAGATCGGCTTGCCCCAATACCTGGTTCGATTGCGCGTCGTACAGCGTGACGTTGATCGTGTACTCGCCCGGCGTCGCGCCAAACAAAATCGGCACGTCGTACGTATCCGCGATGATCTCGCCGACGCGCCACGCGTTCGTCGGATACGCGTCGCGCACCGGACGATGATCGGCTTGTCCAAAGACGCGCTGATCGGCGCGCAAAATTTTGAGCGAGACGAGTGCGTCGTTTGCCATTTTGGCTTCGACGCGCCAGTACAGCGTGACGCGCAACCACTTGCCGTTCTCGGTATGCTGACTGCGCGGCACGGTGTTGAACGGCGTTTTCAAATCGTATCCGATCAGTTTCACCGCGCCAAAGTCAACGTCGAGCGAACGCGGCAGAGCCGGTGCGCTGGTCGTCGGCTTGGTTTGCACCCGAATCAAAGGACCGACGGACGAGAGCGAATATTTTTCCGGCGCGCCCTTGAGCGCGCGCGTGAGGTAGATCGCGCGATTTTGTTTCAACGCGTGTTCAATCGCGGCAAGGCGCGCGTTTTCTTTGTCGGCGGCAATCGTTTGCACGTCGGCGCGCAAACCGTGCGCCGCTTGAAAATAGCGCATCAACGTCATCTCGCCCAGAATGCCGATGACGGTCGGGTTATTTTCAAACGGCTGGGTCAGCAAGTCCACGCCGTAATCGTGCACGTCCCACTTTTGCGAAAGATCGTTGGCAGCATAATTCGATTGGAGCAAGTGGTAGGGAATCGCCAGGAGGCAGAGCGTCAAGCCGAGACGGACGACGGACGGATGACGGAAAATCGAAAATCGAAAATCAGCAATCGAAAATAAGGTATCTATTCCCGCCGCAATCAATAACGCGCCAAGCAGAAACGCCGTCAAGAAATGGACTTGTACGTCGGCGGTGCGATAGTTGAAGACGAAGGCGAGTTGAAGCGCGAGCGCGCTGACGATGAGCAACCACTCGCGCGGACGCCGCGCCAAGCCGATGACGCCGATTGCGGCGAGCGCGATGCCTGCCCAGGTGAATTGTTTTTGGAAGAGCGTTTGGTAGAACGCGACATCGTGGACGACCGCGAGTGGATTTGCGGTGACGAATGCCAAGTACTGACTGCCGCTGATCCACGCGGCAAACGTCGCCAGCGAATTTTGGTACGTCCCGTCAGCCGAACCGATCGCGCCGCGCAACGGCAGATAAAGGTAAAAAGCAAAAGGCAAAAGTAAAAAGCCAAGCGCGCGGGCGAGTGATGTTCGATCTTGCAGAACTGCGCGATTGACCAGGAAAACGTACAGCGCGATCGCAGGGAGAAGCAAGACGATCAAACGATGATGCGCGAGTCCGAGCCCCATTGCGAATGACAAGGCGTAGAGTGCGTTTTGCGTTTTGCATTTTGCGTTTTGGAGGGTCAGCCACAGGATCAGCGCGACGAGAAGCATTTGCAGCGCGTACACCTCGGCGGCGACGGCTTGCGCCCAGAACGCGTCTCCCACCGCGAAGATCAGCGCGGCAAGCAGCGCGGCGGCGCGCCACGCGACCAGTTTGCGCGCGCTCGCGTACACGAACGCGACGGCAAGCGCGGCGCACAACGCGGAAAAGAGATTCAGGCGAAACGCCGGATCGTTGAGCGGGACGATCAGCGTGAACAGTTTGCCCAGGATCGTGTACAGCGGATAGCCCGTCGGATGTAAAATGCCGAGACGCGGGATGACGTACTGAATCTCCAGCGCATCGTCGAACGGACCCAGGACGGAGGGGGCAAGTGTTCGCCAGTACAGCGCGAACGCCAGCGCGAAAACCATCGCGCTGAGAAGCGGATCGCGTTTTTCGTTCCACCACTTGAACATAGCACGACTATAACACAAACCGAACAGAATCGCAAAAGCGCGCGGAATAGTGTATAATTGCGATCGAATGGGACACGGACAAACACAGACGAACGCTGACAAAATTCAATCTGCTCTCTTGCGGTTGCAATGTCTACAAACCCTAAACAAGGAGAAAGTCGCAATGTACAAGCGCAGCGAGATCACGGAACAGGTCATCAAGGCATTCTACAATGTGTATCACAAACTGGGTTACGGCTTTCTGGAAAAAGTGTACGAGAACGCGATGATGATTGAGCTCAAGAAATTAGGAGTGAAAGTAGAATCCCAAGCGCGTATTCTGGTTCACTATGAGGGCGAGGTCGTTGGCGAGTATTTTGCAGATTTGTTTGTGGAAGGCAAAGTGATCGTCGAGTTGAAAGCAGTCCAGCAAATCGCCGATGAACATGAAGCGCAACTATTGAATTATTTGAAAGCGACACCCAGCGAGGTTGGTTTGATCCTCAACTTTGGGTCCAAACCGCAGATCGCGCGCAAGGTTTACGACAATGAACGCAAGGGTGCAATGTCTTGGCTCAAACCAGTATTGTTGTTGGTGCCAAGTCTGCGGTGAATGTAGACGCAGAGGAACATCGGGCAATCTCAAGAGATTTCATCCGTGTTTGTCCGTGTTCGTCTGTGTCCAATTCAAGAGGTGGCTATGCCGATTCTCGGACCGAACATCGCCCAGTTGCAAGCCAAGCGCGATTTTGCCGGGCTGGTTCACGCGCTCAAATCCAAAGACATTCGCACGCGTTGCGATGCCCTCCGCGCGCTCGGCGAACTGCGCGATGCGCGCGCGGTGCCCGTGTTGCGCGATTGGCTTTTGGCAGACACCGCGCAGGCGACGGAACAAACCGAAGCCGCCATCGCGCTGGGCAAACTGGGTGACACGACGATGATCGACGCGTTGTTTGAAGCGAGCGCGATCAGCCAGACGCGCGAACGCGCAGAGATCGCCGCGGCAATCGCGTCGCCGGATCGAACGTACCGCCCCGGCTTTTACGTGAATCGGATCGCGGCGGACGAGTACGCGTTGCGCGCCGCGATCGCGCACGCGCTCGCGCAGATCGGCGCGGCGCGCGCCGTCGAAAAACTTTTCCAGATGCTCGCGACCGAAACCGGCGCGATGGCGAATCCCGTCAAAACCGCGATCAAGAACGCGATTGCCACCGCGCTCAAAAACCAGGACGCGCACATCGCGCCCTTCTTGTGCGAGCAACTGCAGCACGCGTCGGTTGACGTGCGCGAGTGCGCGGCGCAGTGCTTGAGCGATTTTCCCGACGCGCGCACAATCGACGCGCTCCTCGACGCGGCGTGCAATCCGAACGAGCATTTCACCGTGCGCGAAGCCGCGCTCGTTACGCTCGGCAGAATCGGCGACGTGCGCGCGCTGCCGGATCTGGAAGCGTTGATGCGCTCCGACAACCTGGGACTCGCGCGCGACGCGAAACAATGCGTGAGCGCGATCCGCCAACGCTGGAATCTGCCGACGCTTACCGGATTTTGAGAAACCAGGTTTCTCGCCCAAACCTGGTTTCTGTAGTATAATGCACTCTGCAAAGACGCTGACGATAGGCGAGATTCTTCTCGTCTGTTTTTTGTGGCGCACTGCACCGACGCAAACACCACAGGAGGAACTCCAATGCTTGGTCTATTGTCCGGCGCGCGCATCCTCGATTTGTCGCATATGCTCGCGGGTCCCTTTGGCTCGATGATGATGGGCGATCTGGGCGCGGAGATCATCAAGATCGAGCCGCGCGAAGGCGATCCGATGCGCCAGATGGGTCCGCATTTTTTCGCCACCGAAAGCGCGTACTATCTCAGCGCGAATCGCAGCAAGCACAGCGTCACGCTCAACTTGCAAACCGAACGCGGACGCGCGATTTTTTACGACCTGGTCAAAATCTCCGATGTCGTCTACGATAATTTTCGCCCCGGCATCACGCAGAAATTACAGATTGATTTTCCAACGCTCCAGCGCGTCAACCCACGCATCATCGCTTGCTCGATCTCCGGCTTTGGGCAAACCGGACCGTACCGCGATCGTCCCGCGTTCGACATCGCGATCCAGGGTCTCTCCGGCGCGATGAGCATCACCGGCGTCGGCGAAACTCCGGCGCGGATGGGCATCGCGATGGGCGATCTGGCGGGCGGAATGTACGCCGCGTTCGCCGTCGCGTCCGCGCTCTACCAGCGCGAAAAAACCGGCGAAGGATGCTACATCGATCTCAGTCTGCTCGATTGCCTCACGTCGCTCCTGACGTATGTCGCGCAATATTTTTTTCACGACGGCGTCAACCCCGGTCCGCAAGGCACCGAGCATATGTCGGTCGTGCCGTACCAATCGTTCAAAACGAAAGACGGCTTTCTCGTCGTCGCCGCGTTCACCGAAAAATTTTGGCAGGGCTTGTGCCGCGCGCTCGCTCTGCCGCACTTGCTCGACGATCCGCGCTTTGCCAATAACGATGCGCGCCGCGTGAACAAGACGCAACTGGTGCCACTTCTCTCCGCGGCATTTCTCACGCGCACGACCGACGAGTGGCAGACGCGCCTCGACGCGGAAAGCGTGCCCTGGGGCCCGATCAACAAAATCGATCGCGTGCTGTCCGATCCGCAAATTTTGGCGCGCCAAATGAAAATCGAATTGGATCATCCGACGATTGGCAAGTTGCCGATGCTGGGAAATCCGGTCAAGGTGCAAGGCGTGGCGGAGCCGCGCGTGCCGCCGCCGTTACGCGGTCAGCACACCGCGCACGTTCTCGCCGAGTTGCTGCGATATTCGCCGGAACAGATCGCCGAGTTGGAAAAGGCACAAGTGATTTGAGTGGCAATCGGTGATCGGTCAAGTTGACTGATCGCCAAAGATGGGCGAGATGAATTCACTCACGCGCTTGCTTTGGCTCGTCGTTTGGCTGGGGTTGCTGGCGTACCTCGCGCTGACGCTCTGGCTCGGCGTCGTCGGGTTGACGTATCCGTACCAACTCGATTACGGCGAAGGGATCGTGCTGTGGTTCGCACAGCAGATCGCGCGCGGTCAGCCGATCTACAAAGGGCTTGCCGATTTGCCGTACGCGTCCAGCAATTATCCGCCGGTCGCGTTGATTCTCTCTGCGGTGCTGATGCCGCTTTTCGGGGATGGCTATCTCGGCGGGCGATTGTTGAATTTCGCGTCCGCGCTGATCGTCGCCGCGCTGATCTTTCGCATCGTCCACACTGAAACGCGCAACCGGCGCGCGGGTGCGCTGTCCGCGCTCTTCTTTCTCGGCTCGCCGTACATTTTCCATTGGATTCCGTTGTTCCGCGTTGATTTGATCGGACTCGCGTTCGCGTTCGGCGGGGTGTACCTTGTTTGGCGCTTTGACCGACGACCGATGATCGATGACCGACGCATCCCCGCGTTTTACTTTTGCCTTTTTACTTTTGCCTTTTTACTTGCTCTTTACACCAAACATTCTCTTTTCGCCGCGCCGCTTGCCGCGTTCCTCGCGCTGTGGCTGCGCGACCGGCGTCGCGCGGTGGTGTTCGCGTCCGCGCTCGGCGCGCTCGGCGGCGCGATCTATCTCGCGCTCGATCGGGTGACGCGCGGCGGTTTTACGTTCGGCATCGTCGAATCGAACGCGACGGTGTTTTTGCCGGAACAACTTGGCGCGCTCGCGCAAAATTTCGTCGGCACCTTTCCGATTTTGCTGTTGCTCGCGCTGTGGGGCTGGGTCGCGCGCATCCGCGCGAAACGAATCGGCGTCTTGGAATGGTACGCGGTCACCGCGTTTGCCGCGCTGGCAATGTCCGGGCGCGTCGGCGCGTGGGAGAATTATTTCTTTGAAGCGTTGGCAATCGCGTGCGTGTTCTTGGGATTTCAGATTTCAGCAGTCGGCGGTCAGCCGTCAGCCGTCAGCCGTCAGCGATCAGCGGTCAGATTCGCAATTCGCAATTCGCAATTCCTAATTCGCAATTCGCAATTTGCAATTCCTACTTTGCTTTTGCTCCAACTTGTTCTGCTGTGGCACGATCCGCGCGTGGCGGCTGATTTGATCGCGCGCGATTTTCCGGCGAACCAGGAATTGGCGCGCGTGCTGGCGCGTACGTCGGGCACGATCATCTCGGAAGATATGGGCGCGCTGGCGACGAGCGGCAAGCCGATCGAGTATTACACGTTCCAGTACAGTTCGCTGGCGCGCAGTGGCAAATGGGATCAACATTGGGAATTGAACGGCTTGCGCGCGGGCGCGTTTCCACTCGTGATCTTGGAACGCGGCACGCGCGAAGACGTGGAGCACTATCGCCGCTTTACGCGCGAGTTCGTTTCCGCGCTGGATCGTCACTACGCGCCAACGCAAACGATTGGCAAGTACGTGCTGTACGCGCCCGCGCCGCTCGCGCATTTGCAATCGGCGGAATTCGGCGACGCGCTCGCGCTGATCGGCTGGAGCGCGCAACCGTCCAACTTCCAATCCTTCGGCACCGCTCAGGACAGGCTTCCAACTTCCAACTTCCAAATTACAATCGTGTGGCAGGCGCGGCGCGCGCTGCCGCGGCGGTACACGGCGTTCGTTCATCTCGAAACCGGCGACGGCGGCAAGGTTACACAAGACGACCGCGAGCCGCTCGGCGGTATTTATCCGACGACGCGTTGGGCGGCAAACGAAATGGTGCGCGATGTCTACGCGCTGAATCTGCCGCGCGAGCTTGCGCCGGGCAAGTACGTTCTGCGCGTCGGCTGGTACGATACCGAGACCGGGGATCGGTTGCCGGTGGCGGGCAGCGCAGATGATGCGGTGGTGTTGATGACGTTTGAAAAATAAAAGACCCGAACGATTCAAATCGTTCGGGTCTTTGTTTTTTCAATTCTTATTGGCAGACTTTGAACGAGTGGTACAGTGCTCCGCCCTTGATGGTTTGGAATGGAACCGGGACATTGTTTTCTTCGGTAAAGTACGGGATGGCGACGTAATTGCATCTGCCGGTGCCGAATTGGACGTGTTCGGGCGTCGTGACTTCGACGGTGCCGGTGCCGATGTTTACGTCGAACTTGAGCGACTCGCCGTAGGAATTCCGGTACGCGTTGTCACCTGTCGTTTGTTCCGGTTCGGCAAAGACGCGGACGAACCACAACTTGCGCGTTTGCATTCCGCCCGTGCTGTTCAACACGGTCAACTTGAAACCGACTTTGACCTTGTCTCCGCCGCCGATATCAATCTTGGATGGCACGGTTTCCAACTTGAGCACGTACACGCCCGGCGGCGCGCTGACCGTTGGCGAGACTTGCGGACCCTTGGTCGGCGTGCGCGTCGCGGTGCGCGCGACAGCCGCGCCGCGCGTCGCGGTCGGCGGCGCGGGCAACGGCAAGGTGATCGTCACGACCGGTGTGGGCGGCGGCAAGGGCGTATCGGTCGGCTTGGGCAAAGTCGGCGGCGGCGGAATCGTCGGCAGCGCGATGGTGCGCGTCGGTGTGGGCGTGTTGGCTCTGGCGATACTGCTCAACGGTCCTTGCAACAGCGCGTAACCCACCACCGCGAGAACGATACACAACACGGCGACTCCGGCGATGATCCCGATCAGTGTATTGCGCGATAATCCGCCACCGCCTCCGCCGTTGCGTCCGGCGGGCTTGGACGAAAACAGACGCGCGGGCAGCGCGCCGCCGTTTTTCTTGGGCGCGGGTTCGGCTTTGGCAGACGCGGCGGCTTTGGCGGGGACCACCGGACGCGGAATCACGGCGGTAATTTCCGGCGAGGGCGCCGCTTCGGCGGCGGGCGCCGTAACCGGCGGCTTGGCTTTGTTCCATTTTTGTCCGTCGTGCATATACCATTCGCCGGTCTGCACGCCGATTTGCCACCAACGACCTTGGGCGTCTTGCATCCGCAGTTTGCCCACTTCGGCTTCAAACGTCGAATCGCTCAATTTACCCGCGTCGTGTTGCGCGCGTAAATCCTTGTACGTTCTTTCGGCTTCCTGGAAATTCATTGCGATTTAACCTCCGTTCATTCCGCGACCACGAACGCGATGGCGTGTGCGCGGGTGTGAGATAGACTGATTGCAAAATGCGTGATATGCATTCGCGCGGCGCGCTGCGCGGCTTGACCGATCAATTGGACGCCGGGCTTGCCGCGCGCGTCCGCGACAATTTCGATCTCGCGCCAGGCGATCCCGTCCAGCCCGGTGCCGAGCGTTTTGCTCACCGCTTCTTTCGCGGCAAAGCGCGCGGCAAGCGATTGCGCTTGCCCGCGACAGGATTGCAACTCGCGCGCCGTGAACACGCGCGTCAGAAAACGATTGCCGTAGCGCGCGATGGTTTCTTCGATCCGTTTGACTTCGATCAAATCAACGCCGGCAGATAGCATCTTGAAGAGGGCGCTTTGTATTCTGATCGAGCGACTAGGCTTCGATCAATTCGGGAACATGTTCGGCTTCGTATCTCTCAATCAACACGCCGATCAGTTCCATCAACGATGCCAAAGGATGGCGTTCGTCTTCGCCAACTATATCAATCAATTCATCTAGCATTGAGACCAACCGGCGATAATCCGTTTCGGTATGCGGGACGAACACCAGCGGCGCGATTTGCGGCCAGATTCGCTCGACCGTCTGAACTTGGAACGTCATTTTATTCCTTCCAATCGCTCTGGTCGTACTCGTTATGCGTCAAGATCGCGCGGATGTATACTTTCTGCCGATTGTAATGGATCGCGGCAACCAGACGCGCTTTGTTTCCACCAATGTTGAAGACTGTCAACTTGCCAACCTGGTCAGCGTTTGGAAAAGTGGCGCGTAACTCGACGAAAGAGTGGAAAGTGCCAGACTGCATTAACTTGCGCCAACGCGCGAGAGAAGATTGCGCATCGGGATGCTTGCTTGCAAAATCGTTGAGACGTTTTCGCGTAATGACATGCATCTTGGTTTCCCAAATCCTGGCGCGCTGAAAATGACTTGCCTAATATCCTCGACCAATCCCGCGATACACCATTCCTAGTTCTTGCATCTTGTCCGGCTCGTAAATATTGCGCCCGTCCACGAGAAATTTTTGTTTCAACGCCGCGGCGACGCGCGCCATATCCATCTGCTTGAACTCGTTCCACTCGGTCAGCAGCACCAGCGCATCCGCGCCTTCCGCCGCCGCATACGCACTCTCATAAAACGTGATGCCCTGGGTGACGCGCCGCGCGGCGGGCATTGCCACCGGATCGTACGCGCGAATCTGCGCGCCTTCATTTTGCAAAATGTGAATGATGTCGAGCGCGGGCGCTTCGCGCACATCGTCCGTGTTCGGCTTGAACGCCAAGCCCCACAGCGCGATCGTCTTGCCGCGCAACGCGCCAAGTAATTCGCGCAGTTTCGCGATCACTTGGCGGCGTTGATCGCGGTTAATGTCCATCACCGCGCGCAACAATTGCGGATGTCGCCCGTTCACTTCCGCCATCCACGTCAGCGCCTTGACATCTTTGGGAAAGCAGGAACCGCCAAAGCCAATCCCCGCGTCCAAGAACGCGCGCCCGATCCGCTTGTCCATTCCCATTCCGGCGGCGACTTCTTTGATGTCCGCGCCCAGTTTCTCACAGATCGCCGCCATCTCGTTGATGAACGAAATGCGCGTTGCCAAAAACGCGTTCGACGCGTATTTGATCATTTCCGCCGTCCGGAGATCGGTAATCATAATCGGACAGCGCAGCGGCAAGTACAGTTGCGCCACCTTGTCAGCGGCTTCGTGATTCGTCGCGCCGAGCACCACGCGGTCGGGTTGCATAAAATCGTACACCGCCGAACCCTCGCGCAAAAACTCTGGGTTCGACACCACGTCGAAATCTACGCCGGGCTGTTTGCCACGCTCGATCAAGATTTCCGCGACCGAATCGCCGGTGCCGACCGGCACGGTGCTTTTGTTGACGATGATCGCGTAATGCGTCAGCGTCTCGGCGATACTTTCCGCCGCCATCCGCACGTACTGCAAATCGGCTTCGCCGTCCACGCCCGATGGCGTTCCGACCGCGATGAAAATGAAATCGGCATCCGGTACCGCCTGACGATAATCGGTTGTAAAGATCAAGCGTTGCGCGGCAACGTTGCGCGCGACGAGTTCTTCCAAGCCGGGCTCGTAAATCGGCATTTCGCCGCGTCGGAGTTTTTCGATCTTGTCTTCGGCGATGTCGAGGCAGGTGACTTGATTGCCCAAATCGGCAAAGCAGGTGCCGGTCACCAAACCCACATAACCCACGCCGATCACACAAATCTTTCGCACGCGCGTTTTTCCTCACATTCGGATTTAGCGCAATCATACCACAACCAAGAAAAAAGTCAAAACAAAGGATGAAGGATGAAAGATGAAGGATGAAGGAAATTCCTCATCCATTCCGCTTTCATCCTTCATCCTTCTGACTTTATCCTTTCATTTCACTGTCAACGTTGTCGGCGCTTGCGTGGAGGTGGTGCTGGGATTGTAGTAATCGTACGTCGTCGAACTGGGCGTCTGCGCGCGCAACGGGAATTTCGCCTTGAGCCGATAGTTGAACGTGATCGGTTTCTTGGAATCGAACTCTTCCAGGTAGATGATGATCTGGCGCCCGGTGAGTTCGTACCGCGCGATGGTTTTCGCGCGCACGGCGGCTTCCAGGTCTTCGCTCTGCACGATGAAACCAGGCGGAATGCCGAGATCGATGATGCTCATCCGCGCCGTTCCGTCTTTCGTCAGGCGCACCGTCGCCGTCACGCGCACTTCGTCGTTCACTGCGAGCGCGGTGCGATCGTACCGAACTTGGATGTCCACGAGTTTATCTTTTTCGGCGA
>VGOB01000046.1 GCA_016865935.1 Chloroflexota bacterium
CGCGTTTCCCAGGCACCTGCATCAAACCCAAAGGTGTGCTCAGTGTGGATGACACGCTGCTCACGCATTACGGTCAGGACTTTGAGCAGATCGCCAAGTTGTTTGACCATGTCACCCGCACCTATGTTTGGGCACACGACTTGGTGACGCTGCACTACAGCGATGACGAGACCGACTACCCGGCGCTGTTTCAACTCTGGGAGCCGGTGGACTTGGCACAGTTGGAGCAAGGTTTACGCGCGGCACAGGTGCCACTCAAACCCAGCAAAGAAACGTTGAAAGAGAGTGATCCCGCCAAATGGCGCGGCTATTTGCTGGGGGTGTGGCAACGTCGGCAGAAGAGCCATCCCGAGCTCCGCGACCTGTATGACAGCAAATTGATCATCGCCCAACAACTGCTCCAACAGTGGGTCGCCACACATCCTGCTGAAAAGTTGCCGGTGACCTTCGACAACTGGTTCACGCAACCGGCATTTTGCCGCTTCATCGATCAAACCCTGCGTCTGTCCTATGTGGGCACTTTGGCGGGAACCGACAAGGTGAATTTGAAAACCGGTCAGATGATGCTGGATGACTTTGCGGCGCGGCTCAAGTTAGAGCACCTGGATGCAGTTCAACACGGTGGCCAACCGGTCTTTCAACGGATCACGATTTCGTACAAGGGTGAATCGGAGCAGTACTGCAGTTACTGCCACACGCATCACATTCACAACATGGGCAAACAACGCTTGGTGATCAACTATCGCCAAGCCGATCTATCTGACACGCCGACTTTCTTCATCAGTAACCGCCTGATGTGGCAAGCGGCGGGGATCACGCGCATTCGCCGGCATCGCTGGCCCGTTGAAGTCTATCACGAGGAAGGCAAGGCGGAAGGGCTGGATGAATATCAACTGCGGGACTTTAGCGCCATTCAACGCCATGTCGCCCTGGTCGCCGTAGTGTATAGCTTATTGCGTGCGGCTCAACACGACCCTGACCTTCGCGAACTTCTTCAACGCCAACTCAAAGTAAAGTTTGATGGGAATCCAGCGGCATGGCGGCGAGCCACGCAAGCGCAAAGCTTGTGGGCACTGGGTCTGTTCATCAGTGCGGGTCTAGCGCAGGGACAGACCTTGCACGACGTGATGACGCCGCTCTTGCGTGCATTTTGCCGTTCGTAAAGCCACGGGCGAACAGACGGGATGAAACTGAACTCACCTTGCTTCGCTGAGGTGGGCTAGGTCGCGCGTTGCCTGCACGCGGCGCACGCGCCGCCGGTTTCACTTTTTTGAGTGCTTGAATGTTTAATTTTCAAGGTGCAAAAGTCGAGTCATCACAAGCGACATCGAGCCGTGTGGCATTGCCATTATGCCTCACAAGCCACATCAGTATGTCCAGAGGGTCTCGTTTGCTTATGTGCAATGCGCTTGAAGGCAAGCGGACGTGCACGCCCATATCGGATCGCACAGTGGACCAAAACACTCGACCACTGTCCCATATCTTGGCACTCCGATATAGCCAATGCCCTCACTGGTCAATTCCTCGAGCACTCTAGCCCATGAGCGCACAAGCCCAAGAGCATGTTGGCTATTGCCTTGAAGGGTTACACCTATTTAGTCTAATAGCATGTAGCCCTTATGGTATTTTCGACCCCCGTATTACTACACGGGGGTCACGCTTGATGCTATGAAACATCAAGCGAATGTGAGTCAGTGGCAGATATTTGCCATCAGGGGATGACAATCAATCGAATGTTAATCGTGCGAACGCGCGTTTGACTTTTGAGCGCGAACGCATATAATGCGCGCATCGAATCTTAACGTTTCAGGTTCTTCGAAACCCAGAAGCGTTAGGTACCAAGAAATCACAAGCCTGATGGGGCAAATGTAGGCGACCTGAGAGAGGGACTCATAACCCAAAGGTCGTCAGTTCGAATCTGACCCCCGCTACTATGAGCACAATCAAGATCGTTGGGCTACTCAATTCGGGGTAGCCCAACGGTCTTTCCGTTGGGCGCGTCTCAAATCACAACCCCTCGCCATTTGGCGAGGGGTTGATCGATCAATGGGCTTGAAGTTCTAGGGCAGTTTGTGGCACGCCACGCACGTCGCGTCTGTGCGTCCGGCGTGATCGGCGGGGTTTTTGGGACCCGCCGCGCCGGTCTCGTGGCAGGCATTGCAAATCGTGCGCCCGGCGTGACTCGCGGGCAGGACTTTGATCCCTCCGGTTGTCGGCGGTTGTGTTGTCGGCGCGGCAGGTGCGCCAGGCGCGGTGGTAGGTTTGGTCGTGGGCGCGACAGTTGGCGCAGGCGCGGCGCCGGGCATCTTGTGACACGCAGTACACGTCGCGTCGGTACGACCGGCGTGATCGGCGGGATTTTTGGGCCCAATGTTGTTCGCGTGACAATTGTTGCAGGTCGTTCGTCCGGCGTGACTTGCTGGCAACTCTTTGAGCGCGGCGGCAGTCGGCGCGGGCGCGCCGGCGCGGATCGTGGGAGTCGGCGTGATCGGCGCGAAGACTTGGACTTGGGCGCGGCGCGGCAGCGTCGTGATCGCCGTTTGTTCGTAGTTGACAAAGAGGAAGAGCGAGACGAGCATCAGCGCGGAAAGAATCGCGGCGACAGGGATGAAAACGCGTTCGCGCTTTTTGATCGTTTCGGGCTCCGGGCTCGGATCGACTTGCCCGGCTTCGATCCGTTCTAGTTCGAGCGCGTGCTCGTGCTCCATTTGCGCGCGCGTCAGTTTGCCGGAGAACATCGCCTGGCTGAAGGTTTTGATGTGCACGCCGTAAAAATGCCACACCAGGATCGCGAGCACGGCGAGGAGCGCTTCGCCGCCGTGCGCGGCTTTGGCGGCGGGAATCAAATCGCCGGGCAAAAAGCGCGCGGTGTTGATCGGATTCCACATCATAAAGCCGGTGACGCCCATAATGATCGCGCCCCAGACGAACGCCCAGTACTCGGCTTTTTCCTCGAACGAGTACCGCGCGAGTTTGATGCGCTCTTTCGCTAGCCCCAGGTTGTAGCGGACGACGTCGAGTGCGTCGAAGAGATCGTCCAGGCGCGGGAACATCGTCCAGCGCACGCGCAGCACGAAAATTTTGTAGCCGACGACGACGACGTGGTAAATGCACGCGAGCGCCATCACGATCGCGGCGGCGTGATGAATGACGCGGACGATTTCGATCCCGCCCATCACCTTGATCCAGGTTTCCGCCCAGCCGGCGCCGACGAATTTTTGCGGGATGCCGGTGAGCGCCAACGCGGTGAACGAAAGCATCTGGACCCAATGTTCGATCCGCTGGGCGACGGAAAAGCGGACATAGTGTTGTTGTTCGCTCATCGTGAATGACTCCCCGGTTTTTGGAAACGATTCAAGATGCGCCGCGCCGCGTCGAGCAACACGAACGCGAGCATACCGCCGATGACGACGGGAATCAAAATCGTGTAGAAGAGATTGATATAGTAGACGGCGGGATACTTGGTGGGACTCGCGTCGTAATGACTCATCCACGACGAGGGGAAATCGGTCGTCGCGTCGGGATGACATTGCTGGCAGGTCTTGAGTAAATTTTCCTTGACGACGCTTGACTTTGGATCTTTGGCGCTGCGAATATCGTGGACGCCGTGACAATCGTAGCAAACCGCTTTGTTCGTCGGCGCATCCGGCGATTGCTTTTCGAACAACTCGACGGTCGAGCCGTGAAAATCGGCGACGTAAGTGTTCAGCACATTCGTCGAGAGGTTGTACTTTTTCATCTTGGCGCGATCGGTGTGGCAGGTCGCGCAAAGCTCCGGCGATTTCAAGCGGAACGCGTTCGTCGTCGGATCGGCGATCTGGTGGACGCCGTGACACTCGACGCACGTCGGCACGTCGGGGTTCGATTGATCGAGCAATGCCGCGCCGTGCACGGACGATTTGTACTGATCGAAAATCGTGCTGTGGCACTGGCGGCACGTTTGCGGAATTTTGGAGCGCGGGTTGTGCGGGTCGGTGGTGTAATGCGCGGTGTGACAATCGGTGCAGACCGCCGCGTTGCGATTGCCCGCCGCGATGTCTTTCGAGTGGATCGAGTCAATCGCTTGCTGATAAACTTTTTCGTGACATTGCCTGCAGACGGTGTACATCTGCAAAGCATAATCGCGCCGATCGCGCGCGGTGACGGCGGGATGCGGATACGCGGTGATGTTGGCGTGGCAGGTGGTACAGCGCTGCCCCCGCTTGCCGTGCACCGATGCGTTGAACTGCGCCTCGTCGGTGTACACGCTCAACGTTTCGCCGCCCGGCAACTTCATTGCCAGGTCGCGATTGGCGTGGCAGGCAAGACAGGTTTTGTTTTCGACTTGGGCGGGATTCGGTCCCTGCGCGTTTGCCAGGGGCGCACCCAAGATCGCGAGCGCGGCGGCGCACAGGAGCGCGATCAAGAAATGGAATCGGCATAGATGCATAAGGGCTCTCCCAAAATAAAAAATGCTTCTCCGGTGAAGCAGAAGGGCGTTCGTTACCTCAAGACTGCTTTGCGACGGCACGACACGGACAATTCGCCCGCGTCAGCGAATTGACTGGAAACATTCATACATTTGAATTTTATTTTTGTCAAGTCAAAGCCGCGTGTGCGTGGGGTCAGAATTTGGTCAGAGGTCGGAGAATGGGTGATTCTGATTGGTCGTTGGGCGATCAATTCCTAGTCACCAATCACTAATTACACTTTGACCTGGCGATACCGAAAACAATCCACCGTGTGATCGTTCACCAGCCCCGCCGCCTGCATAAACGCGTAGCAAATCGTCGAGCCGACGAATTTGAAACCGCGCGCTTTCAAGTCCGCGCTCAGCGCGTCCGATTCTTTGCTCGTCGCCGGAATCTGCTTGATCGTTTTGAATTTGTTGATGCGCGGCTTGCCGCCGACGAACGACCAGACGTACTGGTCGAACGAGCCGAATTCTTTTTGGATTTCCAAGAATCGCTGCGCGTTGTTGATCGTCGCCGCGATCTTCAGCCGATTGCGAATGATGCCGGCGTCCGCGAGCAAGCGTTTCGTATCGCGCGCGCCGTATTTCGCGATCTTGCGCGCGTCAAAGTTGTGAAACGCGCGGCGAAAATTTTCGCGCTTGCGCAGGACAATTGCCCAACTCACTCCGGCTTGAAACGCGTCGAGTACCAAAAACTCGAACAGTTTGCGATCATCGTGCACCGGCACGCCCCACTCTTGATCGTGATACGCCAGCATTTGCGGATCGTTCGTTCCCCAGCCGCAACGGTTGATTGGTTTCATTTTCTCTCCTCGATGGTGTGTCTCGCTTCTCGCAACACGCGGATCGCTTTTTCCAGATCGCGCGCCTTGACCAAGACGTAATCCGTGTCGAACGTCGAAATCGCAAAGATGCTGATCCCCGCGTCAGCGAGCGGCGCGGCAAGCGCGACTAAAACGCCGGTCAGCGCGAAATCGAGTTTGCCGATGACGCGCAGCGCGCGCCAATCGCGCTCGCACGCGATTCCATCCGGCACGTTCGCTTGCGCGCATACAATCGCAAGTTCGTCGCGCGTGCGCGTGAGCGCGACGAAATCGCCGCGCGCCCACTCCGGAATCGGCGCGCGCGCATCCAGGCGGCAGATCGCGAGCCAGTCGGGTTCAAGCGCGAGTGTGCAGATCATTTTGCCGCTCTATTATACACCCGAATCGCGACGGCGTAAATCGAAATTTTTCGTCTTAGACATTTCGTTGTTTTGTGGTATAATGACACCCGTTCGTGTTTCAGGAGGATGAATGTGCTCTATCAAATATTGACTGGACGAATGGACCCGACGCAGATTGTCGCGTTGCTGATCGCGCTTGTGATCGGGATCAGCGTGCACGAGTTCGCGCACGCCGCCGCGGCGTCCTGGTTGGGCGATCCGACGCCGGGTCAGCAGGGGCGCTTGACGCTTTCGCCTGCCGCGCATCTCGACGTGATGGGCTCGCTGATGTTTCTCGTCGGCGGATTTGGGTGGGGCAAGCCGGTGCAGTACAACCCGTACGCGCTGCGCGCCAGCCCGCGCGCCGGTCCCGCGATCGTTTCCGCCGCGGGACCCATTTCCAATATCATCCTCGCGGTGGGCGTCGCGCTGATCGTGCGCGCCTTGCCGTTGATCTTGGACCCGTTCGACTTGCCCGCCGCAATCGTGAGCACGATTTTCTATCTGCTGGTGTTCTTCATCTTTTACAATTTGATGCTGAGTGTCTTTAACTTGATTCCGATTTTTCCGCTCGACGGTTTTACGATCTTGCAAGGACTGTTGCCGCCGGCGCTGGCTGACGCGTTAGAAGCGACGCGGCAGTACGGTTTTTTCGCGCTGCTGATTTTGCTCTTTTTGGGCGGCGGCATCGTCGGAACGATTCTGTATCAGCCGGTCTTTTTGCTGATGCGCGTGCTCGTCGGCACCGGATTTTGAAGCCGCTGGCACTAGTTCATCTTCGCACAACGGCGTGCCGACAAAAAATCAGGAGGTTTCCAATGAAAATGCGACATCTCTTCTGGGTGCTCGCGTTGATGTTGCTCGGGTTGGGCGCGAGCGCGTGCGGTTCCGCACCCACCGCCACACCCAAACCGACGTTACCACTTCCCACTCTCCCGCCGACGCCGGTCCTGCCGACGCTAACGCCGACGCCGGTCCCGCCGACGCCAACGCCGGTTCCGCCGACGCCAACGCCCGTGCCGCCCCAGGCGACGACCAAGCAACAAGTAAACGTGCGTCAAGGTCCCGGCACGCAGTTCGCGATTGCGGGGAAAATGCCCGCGAATACGAACGTGATCGTCGTCGGCAAGAGCGAAGACGGCAAATGGTTCCAGGTCGCGTTTCCCGATGCGGCGCATCCCGCGTGGGTGCCGAACGAATTTGTAACGATCACCGGCAAGATCGATCAGTTGCCGGTGGTTGCGGTCGCGCCGCCGCCGACGGCGACGCGCGGCACCGTCGTCGCCGCTGCAACCAAGCCGCCCGCCGCGACGCCGACCCAAGTGTTTCCGCCGCCGCGCGGCTCCATCGGTTTTGTGACGCTGGAGCCAGGGCAAAACGCCTACGTGTTCTACAACCTGGGAATCGAGCCGCGCAGTTATTCCGCCAATCGGCTGTTAGGTCCCCAGCCATTCGATCTGGCGCGCTTTACCAATCTGCCGCCGTTCGCAATGTCGCCCACCAGTTCGCGCATCGCCTACGTTTTCGATTCCGGCAACCAGATCAACAAGTTGCGCGTCTCCCATCCCAACAATCCCGATGTCGCGCTCGATATGGATGTGGCGAGTCATCAGGGAGTTTCCAGCCCCAGTTTTTCGCCCGACGGCGCGAAGATTGTCTATATCGGGTTGGATAAATCCGGGGTGGATTATGGTATGCAATTCATCTACACGGTGCCAGCCGCGGGCGGCAAATTCGAACGCTTTTTCCCGGCGAATCCCGCCGATTTGCAAAAACGCCCCGGCGAAGTTTTTCGCGGCGTGACCTGGGGCAAGACGCATCTCTTGTTCGTGTCGAACCTGACCGGGCAATATGAAATCTGGCGACTGAACGGCGACGGCGGCGGTCCGATGCAACTCACCAACGACAAGCGCGAAAATATGTCGCCGGCGTGGGCGCCCGATGGAAAAACGTACGCGTACTCGTCCAAGCAAGTGGATGGCAGTTACCAAATTATGATCGCCAACGCGTTCGACGGCAGCGCGCCGCGCAAACTGACGAACGCCGGTCACAATTTCTCGCCGACGTTCTCGCCGGACGGCAATTGGATCGCGTTTATGTCCAATCGCGGCGGACGAATGGATGTCTGGGTGACGAACAAGAACGGCGGCAACGTGCAACTGCTGACCGACAAGTTCGACAAGCAAGGTCAATTGCCGGGCGGCTGGCGGTAGAATCAGTGAACAGTGGGTAGTGAACAGTGAGTAGAAGACTGACCACTACCCACTGACCACTATCCACTGGGGTTCCAATGCCAAAATCTCGCATCGCGATCATCGGGCTGGGTCTGATCGGCGGATCGATTGGACTCGCGCTCAAGAAATCGAAAATCGAAGTTGAAATCGTCGGGCACGACAAAGACCTCGGCGTGGCCGGACGCGCGACCAAGCGCGGCGCGGTGGACAAGACCGAGTGGAACCTGATCAACGCGTGCGATGGCGCGGGCTTGATCGTTCTGGCGCTTCCGCTCGATGCGATCCAGGATACGCTGTCCGCGCTCAAATCGCACCTCCCCCCCGGCACGATCATCACCGATACGGCGACGTCCAAAGTGCCGGTGCTGGAATGGGCGAACGATTTGCCGCGCGGCGTCGAGTTCATCGGCGGCGATCCGGTGTTGAGCGCGCGCCGCGAGATCACCGGGCGCGGGATCGACGCGGCGGACGCGGCGTTGCTGGATGGCGCGACGTACTGCCTGGTGCCCGCCGTCACCGCGTCGCCGCAAGCGATTGACACGCTGACGAATTTCGTCAACCTGCTCGGCGCCAAATCGTACTTTATCGAAGCCGCCGAGCACGATGGTTTGATGGCGGGCGTGCAACACTTTCCCGCGTTTCTGGCGACCGCCTACGCCGCGACGATCATCCAGAGCCAGGGCTGGCGCGAGCGCGGCAAGTTGGCGGGGGCGGCGTTCCGCGTCGCCACCGAACTTGCTCCAGCGGACAAGTACACGGCGCGCGCGCAATTCTTTTCGCATCGCGTCGATCTGACGCGTTGGATCGATCTCAACATCGCGAAACTGTACGAACTGCGCGAAGTGCTGGCGCGCGAAGATGCCGCCGCGCTCGAGTCGCTCGTCCAGACGATCGCGGACGAACGCGCGAAATGGCTGAGCGGCAAACTCGACGACGACGCGCTCCCGCGACCGGATACGGAAACGATCCAAAATCAAACCGCGCGCTTGTTTCTGGGCGGCTTGGCGGATCGGCGGAAAAAAACAAAGTAGAGAAAAAAAGAAACCAGGTTTCTCTGAGAAACCTGGTTTCTGATGCTGAGGAAACCTTGCCCTACCGCGTTTTGATGATCGCCCCCACGTCGTTCTTCCTCGATTACGGTTGCCACGTGCGGATTCTGGAAGAAGCGCGCGTGCTGCAAAAACTGGGACACCGCGTCCAGATCGTCACGTATCCGTTCGGGCGCGATTTGCCGGGTTTGGAGATCGCGCGCGCATTGCCGCTGCCGTTTCGTCCGCGGCACGAAGTGGGTCCCGCGCGCTCTAAACTCATCCTCGATGCGCTCCTCGCGCTGAAAACGATCCAGGTCGCGCGCCGCTTTCAGCCCGATCTCATTCACGCGCATCTGCACGAAGGCGCGCTGATCGGCGGTGCAATCAGTCGCGTGACGCGCGTCCCGCTCGTCTTCGATCTGCAAGGGAGTATGACGAGCGAAATGGTGGATCATCGCTTCATCGCGGCGAACGGGCTGGCGTTCAAGTTGGCGTACTGGCTGGAAGCGCAGATCGTTCACTTGCCGCGTTTGATCTTGACGAGTTCGCGCAACGCGGCGCGTGTGCTGACGGAGGAATTTCGCGTTGCCGCCGAGAGAATCGTCGTTCTGTCCGATTGCGTAGACGCGGACGCGTTTACGCCGGTCGAATCGGCGCACCTGGCGCGCCGCGTCGAGGAATTGCGCGCGCGCTTGCAGATTCCTCCCGCGCGCCGCGTGATCGTCTACATCGGCTTGCTCGACGAGTATCGCGGGACGCGTGTGATGCTGCGCGCCGCCGCGCGCGTGATCGAACGCGGCGCGGACGCGCATTTCGTCGTCATCGGCTTTCCGAACGTCGAACGCTATCGCGCGCTCGCGCGCGAATTGGGGATCGCGGATCGCGTGACGTTTCCCGGACGCGTGGATTACGCGGACGCGCCGGTGTGGCTTTCGCTCGGCGAGATCGCGCTTGAACCGAAAATGAGTGCGACCGAAGCGGCGGGCAAAGTGCTGAACTATATGGCGCTCGGTCTGCCGGTCGTCGCGTTCGATATTCCGGTGATGCGCGAATATCTGGGCGAGTACGGCGTCTACGCGCCTGTGGGCGACGCCGAGGCGTTCGCGGATCACATTCTCGCGCTGCTCGACGATTCGGAACGCGCGCGCGCGTTGGGTGGCGCGGTGCGCGCTCGCGCGATTGAGTCGTTCTCGTGGGAACGCGCGGGGCGGGAGATCGAGCGCGTGTATGCGCGGGTAATGGATTGACCGCCAATTCGAGCAGTGGTAGAATGTGAGTAGTTTGGCAATGTCAGATTAGCCACAGAACCACACGGAAACACACAGCAAAAGAAAATCTTCCGTGTGATTCTGTGTGTTTCGGTGGCAGAAAAGGAATGTGACATTGTCAAAGTAGGAGGAGATGGATGAACGGGAAAAAAGTACATCCTAGACACAAAAACGGAATCGAGTCTGATGTTCTGACGACGGATCTAAAACAACCGCTCATTTTGCGCCAAGGCGGAAAACCGACCGCGATCATCTTGCCATTTGAAAGATACCTCCGGTTGCGAGAATTGGAAATCAGTGAGGTGGAACGACGCCGGGCAGCGTGGACGGAACTGAACGCCCTGATGCAGAACGTCCAACGGCGTTCGTCTGCGTACACTCCCGCTCAGATCGAAGCCGAGATTACCACCGCGCGCGCAGAAGTGAAGGAAATGCGCTATGCCCGTCGTAGCCGTCGTTGATACAAATGTCTGGGTCTCGGCTTTTCTCAACCCCGGCGGTTTTCCGGATCAGCTGCTCCAATTGGCGCGGAGAAGCCGATTTGCTTTAGTCACATCGTCATATCTTTTGGAAGAGTTGCAAGAGGTTCTCAGCCGCCCGCGCATAATGAAAATTCGCGGAACGACCTTGGTCGAGGCGAGAAACTTTACGCGGCTTGTGGCAAATATCGCCGAGCTGGTTGCAATTGGCGATACGTCGCGTTTGTGTCGCGATCCGGATGACGACGCGCTGTTGCAAACGGCGCTGGAAGGGCGCGCGACGTTTGTGGTGAGTCGTGACGAGGATCTTACGCGCGATCTGGAATTGACGCGCCAACTGAAGGCGCACAACATTCAGGCGATCACAGTCAACCGTTTCCTGAAAGAAATCGGATGAGCGCAAGTCCCGGAGATATGCCAAGCCCTCGCGAATCCGCCCGCGCCATTTTCCGCGCCGCGCTCGCCGCCGCGGATCCGCGTCGAGCGATGCGCCGCGCGTTGCAACGCGACGGCGATCAGTTGCGCGTGCAGGATCGCGTGTACGATTTAGCGCGGCTCCGAAATGTTTTTGTGATCGGTTTTGGCAAGGCGAGCGCGACGATGGCGCAAGCCGCCGAAGAAATTCTTGGCGACCGAATTACGCGCGGTTGGGTCAACGTCAAGTACGCGCATACCGCGCCGCTCGCGACCGGCAAGATTCATTTACGCGAAGCGGCGCATCCCTTGCTCGATCAAAACGCGCTCGACGGCACGCAAAAGATTCTGGAAATTCTCGACGGCGCGACGGAAAACGATCTCGTGATCGCGTTGGTGTCCGGCGGCGGTTCGGCGTTGCTGGAACTGCCGAGTGCCGGGGTTTCGCTGGACGATCTGCGCGCGTTGACGGACGCGCTCTTGCGTTGCGGCGCGACGATCAACGAGATCAACACGCTCCGCAAACACAGCTCGCAAGTCAAGGGCGGGCAACTCGCGCGCCGCGCCCGTCAGGCGCAACTGCTCGCGCTGATTCTCTCCGACGTGATCGGCTCGCCGTTGGACACGATTGCCTCGGGTCCCACCGCGCCGGATGCGACGACGTTCGCGGACGCGCTGAACGTGATCGAGCGGCGCGGTTTGCGCGGAGAGATTCCCGCGTCCATCGTCGCGCACATCGCGCGCGGCGCGCGCGGCGAAATTCCTGATACGCCGAAAACTGGCGATCCGATTTTCGCGCGCGTGCAGAACGTCATCATCGCGGATCTGACAATCGCGTGTGACGCGGCGGTTGAGACCGCGCGACAATTGGGTTACAACACGCGGTTGCTTTCGTCGTTCATCCAGGGCGAAGCGCGCGAGTTTGCCAAATTTCTTGGCGCGATTGCGCGTGAGATCGACGCGTCGAATCGTCCCGTCGCTAAACTGACCTGTATCGTTTGCGGCGGCGAAACCACGGTGACGCTGCGCGGCAAGGGCAAAGGCGGACGCAATCAGGAAATCGCGCTGGCGGCGGCAATCGAGATCGCCGGGATGCCCAATGTCGTCGTGTTGAGCGGCGGGACGGACGGCACGGATGGTCCCACGGATGCGGCGGGCGCGATCGCGGATGGGGAAACCGTCGCGCGCGCGTCGGCAATGGGAATGGACGCGCGCGCGTATCTCGCGAACAATGACGCGTACAATTTTTTCCAACCGATGGGCGATTTGCTGCTGACGGGACCGACGGGGACGAATGTGAATGATGTGATGGTGATGATCGTCGGATAAACAAAGACCTTCCAGGTTTCCAAAAACCTGGAAGGTCTTTGTTTACTTCGGCACCGTTGGCGGCGTCAAGGGCACTTGCGGCGGCGAGAGTGGCGGCAGAGTCGGCGGCTTGCCGGATTTGCAATCGGTGAGACCGCGCTGCGCGTTGGAGTTATTCGGATCGAGTTTCAACGCCTGCTCGAAATACGGAATCGCCTGCGTGCATTGATTCGCCATTCCGAACGCGAGACCCAGGTTTGCATACGCGTCGCCGCGCGGGTCCAGCGTGAGCGCGCGCTGAAACGGCGCGATGGCGTCTTGCGGTTTGTTCGCCGCGAGCAACGCCAGCCCCAGCCGACTGATCGCGGGAACGTATGCGCCGTACAACGTCACGGCTCTTTGTTGCGCCGCGACCGCTTCGGCGGGCGCGTTGAAATACAAGCGCGCCACTTCGCCGTATTCCGAGTGCCGGAAAAAAGAATTCGGCTCGAGCGTCAGCGTTTGTTTCCACGCCGTCAGCGCGTTTTCTTTTTGCCCCTGGATCGTGTACACCCACGCCTGCGCGCGATGCGCTTCCGCGCTCGACGGCGCGAGTTGCAACGCGGCATTCGCGGCGGCTTGCGCCTCCACCATCCGCCGCGCCAGCAAATACGCTTCGGCTAAATTCGCGCGCGCGTTCACGTTGCGCTGATCGATTTGCACCGCGCGTTCACCCGCCGCCACCGCCTCATTCACTTGCCCGTTCCACGCGAGCGCGCGGCAGAGTTGCGCTTGCGCGTCCGCGTCGTTCGACGCGCGCTGAACGGCTTGTTGCGCTTTGGCAAGCGCGTCGGCGGGCAGCCCCTTGAATCCAAGCGCGCGCGACCACCGCACGAGCGGCGCGGCGTTCGTCGGCGCGAGTTGCGCGGCGGTTTGATATTGCACGATCGCTACGTCAATCTGGCTTTGCGCTAACAGTTGATCGCCTTGCGCGAGAAACGCGGCAATGTTCGGTCCTGCGGCAATCGTGGGCGGCGTGCGCGTCGTCGCGGGCGGCGCGCCGGTCAAGCCGCCGAAGAAACTGCTGATCGGTTTGCCCGGCACGACATTATCGAGCACGATCCACAATCCGATCACGCCGATCAACGCGATGAACGCGGCTCCGGCGATCACGATCGGTCCGCTGATCGGTAGCGCGCGCGGCGCGGGCGGTAGCGCCGGACGCGCGCGCGGCGCAGTAGCGAGATGTTCCGGTTGCGGCGGCGGCGCGGCAACGGCGGGCGCGGCTTCGTGCGCTTCCGCGCTGAGCGACGCGGCAGGCGCGACGGCAGGCGCAGGCGCGGCGGCAACATCGGCGGGCGGCTGACCGGGGATCCAGCGCGCGCCGTCGTACGAATACCACTTGCCGCTTTGCGCGCCCAACATCCACCAACGACCTTGTTTATCTTGAAACCGGAATTTTTGAACTTGGGCTTTGAATTCTTCCTCGTTGACCACGCCAACGTCGAGTTTGCCCTTGAGTTCGAAAAACTGCCGTTCCATCTCCTCGACGATCATTCAACGCTCCTCGCGGCACAAAGGATGAAGGATGAAAGCGGAAAGATGAAAACAATGATCGGCGTAAAAGATTTCATCCTTCATCCTTCTGCCTTCATCCTTTCTTCCATCGCGCGCACAAATTCCTGAAAAATTCCGATCATTCGCGCGTCGTCGTCAATCATCCACTCGGGATGAAATTGCACCGCGAGCGCGAATTGGCGCGCCTCGTCCGCTTCGATCCCTTCGACGATGCCGTCCGGCGCGCGCGCCGTGACGTGAAAGCCCGGCGCGATCTGCTTCAGGGCTTGGTGATGCAGACTATTCACTTCGATCTGGGTCGCGCCGAGCGCGCGCGCCAAATGCGTCGAACGCTCGATCACAATTTGGTGCGCGTGAAAATCGTACGGATTGCCTTTGACGTGCGGATGTGGCAACGCGCCGGGCAATTGCGCGGCAATGTCCTGGTACAGCGATCCTCCGGCGGCAATGTTTAGCACTTGGATGCCGCGACAAATCGCGAGGATCGGCAAGCGTTTTGCCAGTGCCCAGCGCGTCACGCGCAATTCGGTCGCGTCGCGCGCCGGATCGATCTCGCCGCAGTACGGCGCGATTTCTTCGCCGTACTCGCGCGGATGCACGTCCACGCCGCCTTGCAACAACAAGCCGTCCAGCCGATCAAACACCGCGCGCAGAGTCGGCTCGCTCAAGTTGAGCGGAATCAACACCGGCGCGCCGCCCGCCAGATCGAGCGCGCGCGTGTAGGTTGCCAAGCCGGTGTAGCGCGTCAAGTCGCCATCGTCTTGCGTGCGCGTCGGTATGCCGATGAGTGGTTGCATAGTGAGCTCAAGGTTAAAAGTTCAAGGTTCGAGGTTCGAGGTTCGAGGTTCGAGGTTCGAGGTTCAAGGTTCAAGGTTCGAGGTTCAAAGTTCAAGGGATCACTTTTGGATTTTCAACCTTTAATTTTGAACTGCGAACCTTTAACTTTGAACCTTGAACTCTATTTCACCGGATTCCGCAACCGTCCCAGCCCTTCCACTTCCACTTCGATCACGTCGCCGGATTTAAGGTACGTCGGCGGCTGGCGATAGTGTCCCACGCCGGAAGGCGTACCGCTCGCGATGATGTCGCCGGGCAAGAGCGTGATCCCTTGCGAAATGAACGAGACGAGTTGCGCGACAGTGCTGATCATATTTTGGGTGTTGGAATCTTGGCGCAGTTCGCCGTTGACCCAGGTTCGCACCACGAGATTCTGCGCGTCGGCGATTTCATCTTTGGAGACGATGTACGGACCGATCGGGCAGAACGTATCGAGCGATTTGCCGCGCGTCCATTGCTTGCCGCCCTTTTCGTCGAATTGCAGATCGCGCGCGCTGACGTCGTCCAGGTTGCAATAGCCGAACACGAATTCGAGCGCTTCCACTTCGGAGACGCGCTTGGCGCGCTTGCCGATCACGATACCGAGTTCGCCTTCGTAATCCACCTGTTGCGTCATCGTCGGATCCCAGGTGATCGGGTCGTCCGGTCCGATGATCGCACTGGGAAACTTCGGGAACAGGATCGGATAGCCCGGTTGTTCGCTGGAATGTTCGCGGCGATGCTCGCCGTAGTTCAAGCCGATGCCAATCACCTTGGACGGGTTGCTGAGCGGCGCGAGAAAAGTTGCCGTTTCCTTGCGAAACGAAATGCCATCCACGACGCGATGCCCGAAAAATTCGACCGTCTCCTGCGCGGCGTCCCACGCGCTCTCGCCCTGCCGCAGAAAATCGAGCGCGTCGCTCGCGAGATATTTCGCTTCCAAGCCGCGCGACGCGAGCAACATCGCGCGCGCCAGGTTCAAGTCAATCGCCATTTCGCCGTGCAGCGCGCCCCAGCGCGCCTGCCCTCCGGCGACGAAGGTAATGAGTTTCATCGGATTTTCCTCGTGTGATTTTAGATTTTCGACTGCCGATTTTACGCCAAGCGATCAGTTCCCAACAATCTCATTCAGCCCTTCAACGATTTTTGTCAATTCTTCGGGTGACGCGCGTGCAATCTTTTTGTCGAGCCGTTCGATTGACAAGGTGCGAACCTGGCTGATCTTGACCCACGAGCGTTTGGGGAGCGCCGCGCTCGTCAATTCCAAAGTCAGTGGGAAACCCGCTGACGGTGATTGGCTCGTAATTGCCACCGCAATGACCGTACCCGAGTGCTCGTTGAAAATATCCTGACTGAGTACCAGGACAGGACGCAGTCCTGCTTGTTCGTGCCCGCGCGCCGGATCAAGGTCTGCCCAGAAAATATCACCCCTCAATATTCTGGCCATACCGCCAACTCCGTTGCTATGCCTTCTTCGGCGAACGCCTGCTCAACGCGCGGATTGAGTTTAGCGCACTCGGTTGCGAGGCGCGCGTGATTGGCGCGCGCGAGTCCGCCGCGGAGCGCTTCCTGAAGTGCCTTGCTGCGGCTGGGATAGACCTTGCGTTTTACCAGATGATCCAGTTGCAACAAGACAGAACGATCAATGGTGAAGACAACTCTGGTCTCTCCGGTCTTGCGCCGGGTGGATTTGGATTGTCGCTTTTCAATTCTCCGAACCGAAGTCTGGATACTCATTCTAACATCCCCCAGTTGCAAAGTCCGCACATCTGCATTGTATACCAACTTGCGAATGGGCGCAAAAGTCGTTGTATCGTTACATCGTTGAATTGTTCAACGAATCAACGAACTAACGAACCAACGATCCAATGAACAAACTATCGCACGATCAAACTATTCCCCTCCACGATCAACTCGATCACTTTGCGCTCGCGCGTCTGCAAGATCGTCGCGCGCGCCAGCGCGGCAAGCCAATCCGGCGACGGCTGATCGCGCGCGGTGCGCGCAAAGAAAATCGCGAATTGCGGCGCGACCGCGTCCGCAAAATCGTTCGTGATCTTGCGCGGCGCGATCAACACGAGACTGGAGAGATCGTCGCCCGCTTTGAGCAGCGCAGTTTGATCGTCCGCGCTCGCGCTCTCCGCGAACAGGAACGCGAGATTGCCCACGCGCACGCGCGCGATGGCGGACGATGTTTCCGCGCGCGCGAAAACAATCTCTAATCTCCAATCTCGATCTACGGCGATTTCCAATCCAACCTCCGCTTGCGTCACCGGCACGCGCTTGCTCGCGATCAGATCGCGCCACTTGAAATACGCGGCCGTCGGCTTGGCGGGCGCGGCAACCTGGACGATCTGCCGGATGTCGTAGCGTTCGAGCAACGCGATCAGCGCGGACAGACGATCGTCGTCCGCGTCCGTCAGCACCAGCAGATCGATCGTGCGATCCCAGAACGGCATCCGTTGTCCCAGCGCGGAGAGCGCCGCGCTCGGACTCGCGCCGCCGTCAATGACCACGCGCGCGCCGCGCGGCGATTGCGCGATCGTCGTGCCGCCGTCGAGAAAAACAACGTGCGTTTTGCCGTCCGGCGCGGTCAGCGCGAGATTCCACGCCCACACGCCGACGACGAGCGCGATCCCCAACGCCAGCGCGGGACGCAACGCGAGGCGCGCGCGCAGCGTTTCCCAGCCGACGCGCGTCAAGCCGAACAAGACGATGTAATACGCCGCGAGAATTGGCAAACCCAAGCGTCCCACTTCGATCGATCCAAACGGCAAACTCGCGGTGAATTGCACGACGGCGATCGAGAACGCGAGAAACGCCCACGCGATCCACGCGATCACTTGTCCAACGGGCGGGACGATCATTCCCAGGATCGTCGCCAGTCCGCCCCAGATCATCACCGCCGGCTGCGCGGGCAAAATGATCAAGTTGGTGAGCAAGCCGACGAACGAGAGCCGGTGAAACGCAAAAACGATCAGCGGCGTCGTCGTGATTTGCGCGGCGAGCGTGACGATGAACGAATCGTTCAGCGCGCCGACGATTTGCTTGGCGCGGTCCGACGATGTAAAACGCGCAAAGAAACTTTCGAACGCGGCGGAAATGGGCGTCACGTACAAAATCAAGCCGAGCGTCGCGAGAAAACTCAATTGGAAACCCAGGTCGTACAGCGTGAACGGATTCAGCGCAAGCATCAACAGTGCGGCGACAAACAGCGCGTTGAGCGCGTCGTTCTGCCGGTGATAATGCAACGCGAGCACGCCGAGCGAGCCCATAATCGCCGCGCGCACGACGGAGGCGCTCGCGCCGACGAGCAGGGTGTACGCGATCAATCCCAGGATCACGACGAGCGTCGCGCGATGCGCGCTGACCACGCGGCGCGCCAGCGCGGACAGCAGTCCGGCGATGATCGCGATGTTAAAACCGGAGATCGCAACGATGTGCGCGGTGTTCGTCGCGCTGAACGCGTCGCGCACGTCGCGCGGAATCCCGGACTCGACGCCGAGCAGAATTCCGGCGAGCAACGACGCGGCGGGTTCGGGGAAGAGCGCGTGAATCGTCGCGAGCGCGCGCTCGCGCAGCGCGTACAACGCCGCGAAAAATGGATTGCCCTGATCGTGCGCGAGAATTTTCACCGCGCCATACGCGCGGACGATCGAATGAATGTCTTGCCGCGCGAGGTATTCGCGGTACGAAAAATCTTCGAACTCGGGCGGCGTCTGCGGTTCGCCAAAGACCTGGAGTTGATCGCCGTACCGCGCGCCGGTTTCGCGCGGCGCTTGCAGCAACGCGACGCCGGACACTTCGCGCCACACCCCTTCGATGCGGACGCGCGTGACGTCGAAACGCAGATTCGTCGTCCGGTCGCGCACGTCGGGATAGCCGACGACGGCGCCGACGAGCAGCATCGCGCCGCGACCGTTGTGCGCCGCGAGCGAATTTTCGTCCAGCTGCGGCAGCGCAAGGTCGTAGCGAATCGCGCCGAGCAGAAAAAAGAGGAGGCAAAATTGCGCGCGGCGCATCCCAGGATCGCGCCGCCAGATCACAAGCGCGCCGAGCGGCAGAATGAGCCACCACGCGAAAACGATGAGCGGCAAATTGAATTGCGCGGCAAAAATTATTCCGGCGGCGAACGCGAGCGCGAGGTAGATCAGCGTCATTGGCGCGGTGTCTCTTGAGCGTAGGGTCATCGCGCGGCGCGTTTTTTGCGCCGAAGCAATCTCCGATTCGCGCGGTGGAGATTGCTTCGCCGCTGCGCGGCTCGCAATGACACCGACGATTACAAATCCCTGAACAAATCGCCCAACCCTTTTTTCCACACGTCGTCCAACGGCATAAACGACGGCTCGACGAAATTCTCGGTGAGTTTGGTGAGATGCGCGCGCAGGTTGACCTGGGGCAACGCTTTTTCCAGATCGTCAATCTTGGCGTCGAACGACGCGATCAATTTGTCGCCGGCGCGTTCCAAATCGGACAGATCGAGCCCGAGTTGGAGCAGATGATTCACGCGGCGCATCACGTCGTACCACGCTTTGTGATCTTGTTCGATGATCAAGGTTTGCAACAACGGCGAGAGTTGCGTCAGATCGAACATCGGCACGATGGCGTAAAAGCCCGCGTAGGCGATGCCGCGTTTTTCGGCGCGATCCAGCAAGTACGAGCCGATGCTCACGCCGCCTTCGTAATTCGAAAACGTCACGGCGTACTCGGCGAGTTCGTCTTTCATTTTTCGCAAACTGTATGTGCAGGCGATCTCGCGCTCCTTGTCGTGCGGCGCGTTGCCGTAGACGCCGCCGAGCGCGACGATGCGCGGAACGCGAAACGTTTCGGCGAGATCGAAGAACGCGTCGGCGTAGCGCGCGACATTCAGCTGCGGCTCGTCGCCCAGAAAGATCAGCAGGGGCTTGCCGTGATTTTCGGCAAAGTAAATCTCGTTGCGCTTGTCGCGCAATTCCGCGCGATAGCCCTCTTCCAATTTGATTTCGGGGCGAAAGAGCGCGTGCGTGCCGGGCACCTGGAAGACGTAGAACGGATCGGACTGGAGCGCGCCGATGGGGCGCGCGTGCGTTTGCTCGATCAAATATTGGGGCAACTCGGATGAGGTCGCGCCGCCGTCCGCCCATTGCCGCCAGCCCGCGATCATCGCGGCGTTCGGGATGGACGGGGTTTCCCAGAGTTCGATCAAATCGTTCATCGTTGCTCCTTGCGTGGGATCAAGTATACGGGGAAATCGGTACAAGTCAATTGACAAAAATCTTTTTTTCGGGATAATGCAGACACATTCGTTGCTCAACGTGTCATTGCGAGGAGCGCAGTTCGCGACGAAGCAATCTCCGAGTTGTTTGGAGATTGCTTTGCGTACATCGCTCGCAATGACAAATGGTTGAGTCGCATCACATTTCACAAGAGAGGAATCGAGATGCCATCTCGTAGAACAGATCCAAAACTCAAACTACAAGCCAAGCGCGGCATCCCCGAGTGGGCGATTGCGGCAGGCATCGGCGTCGCCGTGGTGATTGGCGTGGTGGTGCTGTTCACCTTGCAAACGCCGCCAGCGACGACGTTTGTGCCATCCGGTGTTACCGCGTCCGGCAAAACCAAAGGCGATCCCAACGCCAAGTTAGAGTTCGTCGTCTTTTCCGATTTCAAGTGACCGTACTGCATGCTGTTTGCAGCCGACGCGGGGCGTCGGATTGATGAAGCGTACGTCAAAACGAACAAAGTCAAGGTCACCTTCAAACATTTTCTCGTCACGGATCCGAACGGCGAATCGTTGTGGGCGGCGAACGCGACGGAATGTGCGGGTGAGCAAGGTCGGTTCTGGGATTATCACGACAAAATCGCCGCCGAATCACCGGGCGGTCGCAACTCGTTGACGAAAGCGAACCTGAAAAAATTCGCGGCGGAGATTCGTTTGGACACCGGCAAGTTCGATGCGTGTTTGGACAGCAACAAGTCCAACGCGGCGGTGCAAGCGGATATTGACGAAGCGCGACGCCTGGGATTGAATTCCACGCCGACGTTTATTCTCAATGGGCGAAAGATGAATATCACTTCGCTCGATTTCTCCGAATTTGCTCGCACGTTTGACACGCTGTTAAAGTAGCGATCAGCAGTCAGCGGTCAGCGATCAGTCAGGCGGTTTGCTGAGGGCTGACCGCTGATCGCTTGAGAGGATGGAGATGCCGCGCCTGTGGTTGCTCATTGCGTTGCTGTTTGGCGCGAGCGCGTGCACGGGGGCGGCAACCCCAACACGCGCGCCTGCGCCAACTCTGGCGCGTGCGTTCGCGCCGGTCGGTCGAACGCAGGGCAATCCGGAGGCGCGCGTCACGCTCGTCGTCTACGCCGATTTTCAATGTCCGTACTCGCGGCAGTTTGCGCGCGCCGTGTTGCCGCGTCTCATCGCCGATTATGGCGCGCCCGGCAAAATCAGTTTCACGTACAAATATTTTCCGGTGCTGGACGAGGGGCGCATCGGCGAATCGCATTGGGCGGCATACGCGGCAGAATGCGCGAGCGAACAGGGCAAGTTCTGGGAGTATCACGACACATTATACGCCGAGCAACTCGGCGCGAATGTCGGCGCGTTCACGCGCGTTTGGCTCAAGCGGTACGCCGCCGCGTTGCAACTCGACGCGACGCGTTTCGCCGAATGCCTCGATTCGGATCGGCACGCCAAGTTGGTGCTGGAGCATTTGATCGAAGCGTTGCAGATCAAACTGCCCGGCACGCCGACGTTTCTACTCAACGGACGCAAGATCGAAACGCCGACATTGGACTATGCGGAATTTTGGAAACCATTGGAAGCCGAACTGAAGATGCGCTAAGAAAGTCGTTCGCGCGTGATTTGACAAGGGCAAAACAGAGCGCGCCGAGGTTGCGGAGATCGCAACCTCGGCGCGTTTTTTTACGGCAGTTGAATATACTCGCGCCATTCGGGATGCGCGTCCCAGGTCAGCACGAGATAATTCGCGCGCGGACGCCGCGGCTCGTACGTCGGATCGAAAAACTTCATCCCCGACTCGTGCAGCAACCGCCCACCCTTTTTCGATTGGCACGCGCGGCACGCGGTCACCGTGTTCGTCCAGGTGTTCGCGCGAATGTTGTGGTGCTTGCAATACCACTGCGGCAGGACGTGATCGATCGTCGCGGTCTTGCTCGTCAACGGCGCGCCGCAATACACGCACGTCATTTTATCGCGCGCGAAAACATTCTGCTTCGACCAGGTCGCGCCGCGCTGCGGCACGTTGATGTAGCGGCGCAGGCGGATCACGGCGGGCATCGGCACGCGCACCGACGGCGAACGAATCTCGCGACCGTCGCGCGCGCGTTCCAGCAACTCTGCTTTCTCGCTCGCAATCAACGTGAGCGCGCGGCGATGATCGATGACGTGCAACGGTTCGTACGACGCGTTGAGCATCAAAACGGGCATCATGATTCCATCGTCCTGCGGAAGGTGAGAGAATCGAACTCTCGCCGGTTTCACCCGAATCGGTTTAGCACACCGACACGACTAGCCAACATTCGCCTACCTTCCAACCTGCCAAACAAAAACGCGAAGGCAATTCGCTTGTGCCTTCGCGTCGTTTGTACACGAAAACGCGAAGGCGATCCCCAATCCCTCCGCGCTGGTTTCATCGGCTAGGCAAAAACTATCCAACGATCCGACCACGAACTCAAAACCAGCGCGCAACGCGCACTCGCCTGCTCTTGGCAGCCGGGCGCGCAATTGGCTTGCGATTGCGGATTGATCGAGCGGAACAAGGTCTTCATTTCCAAACTCACTGTGCCATTGTATCCTATCCGCGCGATTTGTCAAATTGCGCGCCGCGCGTTTTGACAACGCCGCGCATCTGTTCTACAATATCGGGCAAAGGGGGTGCGATGGCGGAACCTCATTGGACGAATGCGGAGATCGCGGCGTTGCTGTATCGGATTGCCGATCTGTTGGAAATCCAGGGCGAGATTGTTTTCAAAGTCGTCGCGTATCGCCGCGCGGCGGACGCGATCGAACATCTGGGACGCGATCTGCGCGCGATCTGGCAGAACGATCCCAAGAACCTGCGCGCGATTCAAGGCGTCGGTGAGGCACTGGCAGAAAAACTCGATGAACTGCTTCGCACGGGCGAAATGTCGTATTACGAAAAAATTTCCAAAGGCGTTCCGCCCGGCATTTTTGAATTGCTGACGATTCCTGACGTGGGACCGAAGACCGTCGCGCGCCTCTGGAAAGAAGTGAAGATCACCGACGTCGCCAAATTGGAAAAGGCGGCGCGCGCGGGCAAACTGCGCGAACTCAAAGGATTTGGCGCGCGGTCGGAACAAAAAATTCTCGCCGGAATCGAAGCGGCGCGGCGGAAAAAATCCTCCACGCGCGTCTTGCTCGGCGTCGCGTACCCGTTCGCGCAGGAAATCGTCGCCGCGCTGCGCGCGGCTTGCGGCGACGCGATCCGCGAGATCGCGCCAGCGGGCTCGCTCCGCCGAATGAAACCGACGGTGGGCGATCTCGACCTTCTCGTTTCGTCCGACGCGCCGGACAAAATCATCGCCGCGTTCGTCGCGTTGCCGATGGTGCGCGCGATCAACGCGCGCGGCACGACCAAGGCGAGCGTCATCGCGCAAAATGGAATGCAAGTGGATTTGCGCGTGCTCGAACCCAAACACTGGGGGAGCGCGCTGCAATATTTCACCGGCAGCAAAGAGCATAACGTCGCGTTGCGCCAAATCGCGCTCGACCAGGATTTGTCGCTAAGTGAGTGGGGGTTTAAAACCCAAGACGAAAAAGAAATCTTCACGCCAACCGAAGACGCGGTGTACGAGAAACTCGGGTTGCGGTGGATTCCGCCCGAGTTGCGCGAAGCGACGAACGAATTTGAATTGGCGCACGCCGACAAATTGCCGCGCCTGATCGAGTTGAAAGATTTGAAGGGCGATTTGCAAGCGCACTCGAATTGGAGCGACGGCAGTTTTTCGATTGAGCAAATGGCGGAAGCGGCGCGCGCACGCGGCTTGAAATATCTCGCGATCACGGATCACAGCCAGGGACTAGGGATCGCGCGCGGGCTGACGCCGGAGCGCGTCAAACAACAATGGGCGGAGATCGACGCGCTGAACAAAAAGTGGAAAGATTTCGTCGTGCTGAAAAGCATCGAGATGGAAATCCGCGCGGACGGCTCGCTCGATTTTCCGGACGAACTCCTCGCGCAATTCGATCTCGTCACCGTCTCGACGCACAGCGCGCTCAAACAAGCGCGCGAGAAAATTACCGCGCGCGTGATCAAGGCGCTGCAAAATCCGTACGTGGATATTTATTTGCATCCGACCGCGCGGTTGATCAATCAACGCGATGAGACCGCGCTCGATCTGGAAGAAGTGTTTCGCGTCGCGAAAGAAACCGGCACGCTCCTCGAAATTGACGGCGCGCCGGAGCGGCTCGATCTCGACGATGTGCGCGTGCGGCGCGCGCGTGAAATCGGTGTGCAAATCGTGATCAACAGCGACGCGCACTCGCCCGATGGATTCGCCGGTTTGTTCTATGGCGTCGCGATGGCGCGGCGCGGCGGCTTGGAAGCGCGCGAGGTACTGAACACGTTGGAGTGGAAAGAACTCAAGTTAAAATTAAAAAGGCACAAGCGCAAAGTAAAATGACGGACGACGAAGGACGGAGAACAACAATGACTGATTTCATTCCGCGCGGTTTGGCAACCGGCGTCGGCAGTCTGCCGCATTCCGATCCGCGCGACGCGTTGCGCGTGACGCTGGAGAATTTTTCCGCGCTGCCGTACTGGCCCCAACTCCCCAAGCGCGATTTCCGCGAAAATATGTACGCGCAGTTCAGCGAAAACCTGGTCGGCGTGCAAATGGATTTGGCGCACGAGCGGCTGGACTTGGTCAAGGACGAGACGCTGATGGCGCAAGTGGAAGCGTTCTACGCGCGCTATCTGGAAGACGACCTCGATCTGTTCGCGGTTAGCGCGGACTATGCCGCCGGATTGTACGCGCTGCGCGATCAGCGCGCCGCGTTGAAAAAGGCAAAATGGATCAAAGGTCAAGTGACGGGGCCCATCAGTTTCGGGCTCAAGGTGGTTGACCAAAACTTGAAACCGATGTTGTACGACGATACGCTGCGCGACGTGCTGGTGAAACACATCGCGCGCAAAGCGCAATGGCAGGAGAAATTTTTGTCCGACCTGGGCACGCCGATCATTTTCGTGGACGAGCCGTCGCTCGCGCTGATCGGCGCGTCGGTCGTCGCGCTCAATCGCGATGATGTCGTGCGCGACTTGGAAGAAGTATTCTCGTCGTTGCACTGTCTCACCGGCACACATTGTTGCGGCAACACCGATTGGGCGATGCTGCTGCAAACCTCGGTCAACATCATCTCGTTCGACGCGTACAACTATGCGGAAAATCTCGCGCTCTTCGCCGCCGACGTGAAGCATTTCTTGGCGCGCGGCGGCGCGCTCGCGTGGGGCATCGTCCCGACGGTCGAGGAACAAATCATGAGCGAAACTGCGGACGCGCTCGTCGCGCGTTTGGACGCGGCGATCAACTTGCTCGTCAAGAAAGGGATTGACCGCGCGCTGCTGTATGAGCGCGCGCTGATCACGCCCGCGTGCGGACTCGGTCCCGTGTCGCCCGCGGCGGCGGAACGCGCGTTTGCGCTCACACGCCTAGTATCGGAGCAAGTACGGAAACGCCTGGTCTAGTTGGATAGTTGCATAGTTCAGTAGTTGGATAGTTGGGCAACGTCGGACTCGGTTTTTGTAGGGGCAGTGCCTTGTGCCTGCCCGTCTGGGGCGACCACAAGGGTGCGCCCCTACGCGCCAATCTGACATTGCCAAAATAGTTACATCGTCTCAAAGTTGAACTATCCAACTACGCAACTATCCAACTATCCAACTATCCAACGAAACTTGTTTTTGACCATGCTTGGACTCGACTCTGACTTGCGCGTGCTAACGTAAACCAGGCACAAACGCGCGCGCGTGGTGGCGCACGTGAAATTCTTGAATGAGGTTCGCGATGAAATTGCGAAAACAATTTTTTAGCGTGATGATTGCGCTGACGTTTCTGCTCCTCACTCTGCCATTGCGCGCGAGCGCGCAAACTCCAGACCGTCTCACCGCGCTCAAAATTTCCATCTGGCCCGAATACGACAAACCCAGCGTGCTCGTCCTGCTCGACGGCGTGCTTGCCGACGCGTCGAATCTGCCGCGCCCGATTTCGGTTTTGATTCCGGCGGACGCGCGACTGTACGTCACGACGTGGGAAAACCCCAACGGCTCGCTCGCGCCGGAGCAACCCGCGCAGCAAACCAGACAAGACGATGGTTTCACGCGTGTCACGTTCACGACCGCGCAACCCAGATTTCGCGTCGAGTACTATCACGATGCGGTGCGCGGCGCGCCGGACAAGACGATTGACTTTGCGTACAAATCCATCGGCGCGCTTGACGCGGCGACAATCGAAATTCAACAACCGCTCAAGGCATCGAATTTTGCGGTGACGCCCGCCACGCAAACGACGCGCACCGATCCCGACGGTTTCAAATATTTCGTTCAGACATTTGCGAACATCGCGGCGGGACAAACGATCAGCGCGCAGATCAAGTACACCAAAACCGATCCGAATCCTTCTATGCCCGCGCCCGCCGCGCCTTTGCCTGTCGCCGCGAACGAATCGAACAATTGGTTTTTGCTGATCGCGCTCGTCGCGCTGGGCTTGGCGATTTTGCTGGGATTCTTTTTACTGCAACAACGCGCGCTCGCAACGCGCCCAGCCGCGCCAACCGGCTCGAGAAATCGCAAGCGCGGCAAACCGCGCGCGGGCGCGGCGTCGGTGTTTTGTACGCAGTGCGGACGCGCGCTGGGGGCGGATGAAAATTTCTGTCCCAAGTGCGGCGCTAAACGACGAGCGCACGGATGAGCGCGCCGCCGGTCGTTGCGGGCGCGTCCGCGCGCGAGCGCGCGCCGCGCCAATTATCGTCGCACGTTTTTGCGCTGTCGCAGATCGTTCCGATCATCATTCTCGCCGTCGTGATGTTCTACGAAGTGACCGCGCATTTGCTGCTCGAAACGAAAACGCATCCGCTGTTGTTCGCGACCGAAACGATCGTCTTCGGGATCATCGGGCCGGCGGTGACGTGGGCGACGCTGAACTGGGTCGCGCGCGAGATTCGTCAGCGCGAGCGCGCGGAAGGCGAAGCGGACGCGCTGAACGCGATTATGCAAGAGATGCATCATCGGATCAAAAATAATTTGCAGACCGTCGCCGATCTGCTGTCGCTCGAAATGTCGCGCAACCCGCGCCCCGAAGTGCACGAGAGTTTGCGCGATTCGATCACGCGCATCAAAAGCATCGCCGCGTCGCACGAAATGTTGTCGGTCGAAAGCGTCGGCGTGACGGACATTACGGAACTCTCGCGGCGGGTCGTCGAGACGACGCGGCGGAGTATGGTGCGCTCGGATCAACGGATCGCGGTACGCGTCCAGGGTCCGGACGTGTACCTGGGATCGAAACAAGCGACTGCGTTCGCCATCGTCCTGAACGAGTTGGTCGCCAACGCGATCGAGCACGGATTCCGCGAACGCGCGACCGGCAACATCGAAATCGAATTGGATTGGGACGGCTCGGATGTGTGGATGCGCGTGCAGGACGACGGCGCGGGACTGCCGCCAGGTTTCGATCTGAAAACTTCGCGCGGCTTGGGTTTGCAAATCGCGCGCACGCTGGTGGAAAAAGATTTGCGCGGACGCCTGGCGTTGACGCGCAACAATGAAGGGACGACCGCGTGGGTGTTGTTCCAGCGCGGCGCGGCGTTATCGAACAAGGAGTGAAGAAAAAATGGATGCATTGCGAATTTTGATCGCGGACGATGAAAGTTTGCGCGTGATGAGTTTGAAGGGGCAGTTGGAAGCGTTGGGGCACAAAGTCGTCGCGGAAGCGTCGAACGGCAAGGAGGCGGTTCACCTCGCGGATGAATTGCGTCCGGACTTGGCAATTCTCGATATCAAGATGCCAGAGATGGACGGGATCGAAGCGGCGCAGAAAATTATGGCGGCGCGTCCAATTCCGATCATTCTGCTGACCGCGTACAGCGAGCGCGAACTGGCGGAACGCGCCGCCAGCGCGAACGTCGCCGCGTATTTGATGAAACCGATCTCGGAGCAAGACTTGCTTCCGGCGATTGCGTTGGCGGTTTCGCGGTTCAAAGAATTTCAATCGTTGCACCAAGAGGTGGACGATTTGCGCGACGCGCTGGAGACGCGCAAACTGATCGAACGCGCGAAAGGCATTATGATGCGCCGACTGGGACTATCGGAGGAAGAAGCGTTTCGCCGAATGCAGCGTCGCAGCCAAAACGAAAACAAACGGATCGGCGAAATCGCGCAGGCGATCATTATGGCGGATGGGATGTTGTAGCGGCGAATTGCAAATAGCGAATTGCAAATAGCGAATTGCAATTCGCAATTTGCTATTCGCCATTCCGCGCTTTTGACACATTCTTTTCCCCGTGCTACAATCCTCTGCGATGAACTCGCTCGCCGCGCTCTTCGATCCGGCAGTCCGCTTTCAACGCGCGTACGCCGCGTATCTCCAGACGCGCTTGCGCTACCTACCCTGCCCCGGCGCGCGCGTCGCGCTCGAATCGGTGTGGGTGGAGCCGTGCGGCTTGCGTGCCGCGCTCGCGCGTAACGCGCGTCTCGTCGTCACCGGCGCGCCCGGTTCCGGCAAGACGACGACGCTCGCGCATCTGGCGATCACGGCAGCGCGCACTTTGCTCGAAAATCCGCACGCGCCCGTCCCCCTCTTTTTTTCGGCGCGCGCCGATCCTACCTTGCCGCGTCTGTTCGATCTCCCGCGCGGGTTGAATTTGAGCAACGCGCTCGTCGCGCAAACGCCGCGCATTTTCTTCGCCAGCGCGTTCGCGTCGCGCCGCGCGCTTGTGCTGATTGACGATGCGGACGCGCTGGCGGCTGAAACGATGCGCGCCGCGCTGAAGGAATATAAAAACGCGACGATCATCGCCAGTGCGGAAAACCTCTTGCCCGATTTTGTCGCGTACGATCTACCTGGTTTTCGCGACGGCGATCTCGCCGCGTTCGCCAAAAATTTCGATGCGCCGAACGCCGCGGCGTTTTTGTCCGCGCTCAAAACGAACGAGGTGCCGCGCGCGCTCACCGCGAACCCGCTGACGCTCAGTTTGCTCGCGCGCGTGTGGCGTTCTGATGCGCCGTTGCCCACGCGCCGCGCCGATCTGTTCGACGCGAGCGCGCGCGAAATTCTGGGCGACGCGGATGAAACACTCGAGCTGCTGGAAGGCGTGGCGTTGGCGATGCAACGCGGTCACCCGGTATCGAACGAGTTGCCTCGCGGCGTGGCAAAGTCGCGCGGGTTGTTGCGCGCGGCGAAAAATCGCGCCGTTGACACATTCACTTCATTCAGTGCAAGATTCACGCACGATTTGTGGCAGGCGTATTTTGCCGCGCGCGCGTTGCGCCACGCGCCGGATTTCGCGCCGCTGCGCGATCATCTTTCCGATCCGGCGTGGCGCGATGTGATTCTGTTTTACGCGGGCTTGGGCGACGCGACCGAACTGATTTTGAACCTCCAATCGCAAGGCGAGGCGATCCTGGCGGCGCACGCGGCGGCGCACGCGCGCGATCTCCGCGCCGATTTGCGCGCTGCCGTGACGCGCGACCTGGTGCACCGCGCGTGGGACGGCGATCCGCGCGCGCTGGCGGTGTTGCGCGAAATGCCCGGCGACGCCGTCGTGGATGAATGGGCGGCAAAATTGAAAGACGCGGATCCGGCAATTCGTTTGCGCGCGGCGGAAATGCTGGGACATTTGCAAACCGATCGCGGCGTGGATTACTTGTTGCCGCACTTGCGCGACGTGAACGGCGACGTGCGCGACCAGGTGGTCAAAGCGTTGGGACGCGCGTACACCGATCGCGTGATCGAGCCGTTGCTCGTCGCGTTGCGCGGTGAGCCGCGCTTGCGTGTCGCGGCGGCAAAGGCGTTGGGCGAAATCGCGTCGGACAAGGCGTTGCCCGCGCTCGTCGTGGATTTGCAAACCGGCGAACCGGAACTGCGCGCGGCGGCGGCGGATGCGTTGAAACGAATCCACAGTCCGTTGCTGATCGAGTCGCTCGAAGGTCTTATGCAATCGCCCGATGAAGAGTTGCGGCGGTACGCGGAAGACATCTTGGCAATCGTAAACGGAAGGAACTAACTCACCCTGTGCCGAGTTGTCATTTCGACGAGCGGAGCGAGGAGAAATCTCCGCACGGTGCGAGATTTCTCGCTTCGCT